>JAZLHH010000096.1:0-12025 GCA_045616745.1 Candidatus Limivicinus sp.
GGTGATACGGCTTCCTGGGGCAATACAGTTCTTCCCGCAATGGGCCCCGGCCAGCTCCTCACCATTGCCAACGGCAGCTTCGGACCGCTCGGCGTAGGTATGGGTTACGCAATGGCTGCAAAGCTTGCACATCCCGAAAAGAAGGTCATTCTTCTCACCGGTGACGGCGCATTCGGCTACGGCGCTATGGAATATGTCACCTGCATGCGCTACGGCATCGACATCACCACCGTTATCCTGAATGACAGCTGCTGGGGTATGATTAAGAACTCCGAAGCCAAGAAGGCTGCAGCTGACAAGGAATTTGTCGGTCTGTATCTCCGCGACTGCCACTACGAAAAGGTCGTAGAAGCTCTCGGCGGATACGGCGAATTTGTCACGGAAGCTAAGGACATCGGACCGGCGATCGACCGTGCTCTGGCATGCGGTAAGCCCTCTCTGGTCAATGTCATGACCGATGTCAAGATTGCATACGCATTCTGATTTCGGGCTGTTCTTCGCGTAAGGAATGATTCTTTTGCCGCTTGTCGCATAACCTGCGGCAGGCGGCATTATCTGTTTATCAAAATATTATTGTAAAGGAAAGACGAATATGCGTAATTTTCAGAAAATAGCGGTTGTAGGCGCAGGGACGATGGGCCACGGAATCGCACAGGTCTTTGCTTCCTATGGCTACAGCACGGTTGTCCTGGCACGCAAAGAAGCTTCTCTCAAAAAAGCGGAAGAAATGGTTGCTGCCAATATCAAGGTTATGCTTGACAATGAGTTTATTTCACAGGAGCAGGCTGACAATACCGTAAAGTTCCTCAGCTACAGCACGGACTACAGCACCCTCAAGGATGCCGATCTGATCATAGAGGCTGTTCCCGAGGACAAAAAAGCAAAGGCAAGCTGCTTTGCAACGATTGAAGAGCATTGCAGCGATTCCGCCGTCATTGCATCTACCACCTCGGCCATGAACGTATTCAATGTGGCAAAGCTGAAGCATCCGGAGCGTCTTGTGATCACGCACTTCAACAATCCGCCGCACATCGTTCCTCTCGTTGAACTGGTTGCCGGACCCAATACGCCGGCCGACCTGATGGAAGATATGAAGGCTCTGCTCACCGGAATCGGCAAACAGGTTGCTGCGCTGAACAAGTATGTGCCCGGTTTCATCGTCAACCGCCTGACCGCTGCTCTGCTTCGTGAATGCAGCTACCTCGTAGATAAAGGATATTGCACGGAAGAAGACGTCGATACTGCTTTCAAGGCAAACCAGGGACTGAAGGCCGGCTTTGAGGGCCCGCTGGAGCTTCTGGACTATATCGGCTGGGATGTTGCCAACAACGTGGGCAGGCTGCTCTATCCGTTCCTCTGCTCAAGAATTACGCCGAGCCCCATGGCCAAGAGGATGGTCAAGGCAGGAACGCTTGGTGTAAAATCCGGCAAGGGCATCAAGGATTATTCCGGTAAAACCCGTGAAGAGCTGCAGGCAGTTCGTACCGAAAAGGTGATCAAGATCCTCAATACTATCCGGAAATTCTGACAGATCCTGTCAAAGAATAACGGGACCGGCAACTTGCCGGTCCCGTCTTTTCGTATCGGGGAAAATAAAAATTGGGCAGGAGTTCCTGCCCAATTATATTTTGAAGAGTGATCAGCAGGTAGCGCCGCCGACAAGGTGGAGCTTTGCATCCAGGATTTCCTGCTTGCGATCCAGAACGTCATCGGAGAGAAGCTGAGCAATGAAGTTGTCAGCTCCGATACGGTCCAGAGTGCGTCCGAAACGCTCGCCGGTGATACCCTGCTCACGGTAGAGGAGGAGGCACTTTTCGATGAGCTTCATGACTTCATCTTCGCTGTAGATACCGGGAATAGGAGTTCCGTTGCGCTGGGTCTTGCCCCAGATACCGCCGATGGTAATCTTGTAGCCGCGTTCTTTTTCTTCAATGGAATCAAAGGCGCACTGGCCGATGCACTTGCCGCAGTTGGTGCACTTGTCGTAATCGATGACCAGGTTGCCGTCCTCATCGCGGGTAGCAGCCTTGACGGGGCACTTGTCAATAACGGAGCACTTGTTGCACGCATTGCAGAGATCCGGATCGTAATCGGGAACGGACTGGCCCATAATGCCGAAGTCATGGAATGCGGGCTTGACACAGTTGTTGGGGCATCCGCCGATACCGATTTTGAACTTGTGGGGAAGACGGATGGTGTGCCAGCCAACGTAATATTCGTTGAAGACGCGCTCTGCGAACGGATGGACATCCATCAGACCGTGTACGCAGTAGGAACCCTTGCAGGCCACGATGGGGCGAACCAGAGAGCTGGTGCCGCCGACATAGAGACCGGCTGCATAGAGATCTTCGCAGCACTGCTCGATGTTCTCAAAGGGAACGTCCATGATTTCCATGGCGAGACGGGTGGTCAGGGCCACTTTGCCGCTGCCGTACTTTTTGGCGCAGTCGGTAACTACCTGCATTTCCTCATTGGTGAAAACACCGTTGGGGGAGAGAACGCGCTCAATGAAATGCTCGCCGTCTCTGGTAAGGATAATGCCTCTTGCCTTATAGGCTTTCTTTTGCTCTTCAGTGAGATTAAGCATGTTATATATTCCTCCAAATGTAAAATTTATTCAATCAGTTATTGATATCCTGCTTGAGGCCGAAGTTAAACATGGTTCCGCCTTCCACAACGCTTACGTTTTCATATCCGTAGCGCTTCATTCGGTTCTGCGCCATGTAGCTGTTTTTGCCTTCCAGACAGATCAGAGCCACCTTGGCATCTGTGGGGACATCGGAAATCTCACCGTTGATAGCGCCGACGTCAACATGTCTGAGCGTGGGAATAACAGGAGTCTTGCCCACATCGAGAAGAACCCAGTCTTCCCCGACGTTAAGGGCTTCAAAGGTGTCGCCTTCCAGGTGTCCGTCCATCTTGTTTTCCAGAGCCTCTGCTGCGATGGCAAAGGGATGAATGACAGAGGAGAACGGAGGAGAGTATGCAAAGTCCATATCGTCAAACTTGTCGATGGTTGCTCCGAGAGAAATTGCGGTAACACCGATATCCACGATTTTATCCACAGTGCCTTTGCCGAATACTTCCACACCGATCAGCTTGCGGGTTGCCTTTTCAGCGACAAGACGAATGCTGAAGTGCTCCATATCCGGATAGAACTTCGCTTTGTCATAGCAGGTGATCGTCACATAGTCCGCATCGATGCCGGCGGCCTTTGCGGCTTCAATGCCGAGACCGGCTTTACCCACATTGACACCGGGAAGCTGGAGTACATTGGTTCCGAGAACACCGCGGAAGCCGTGGGTTGCTGTGCCGGCAATTGCCTTTGCGCAGAGACGGGCAGCGATGTTGGCTGTCGAACCCATAGGCGTCCAGCTGTTCTTGCCGGTGACCAGGCTCTTGACCATGGCGCAGTCGCCGACGGCGTAAATATCTTCATCGTTGGTGCGCATGTTGTCGTCCACATCCAGAATTCTGGTGCCTTCCACGAAGGAAAGACCGGAATCGGCCAGCCATTCCGTGTTGGGGCGAACACCGACGGACATAATTACCATGTCAGTCTTGATGGCACGTTTTGCGGTTCTCAGCTTCTGAACCTTTCCTTCCCCTTCAAAGCCGGTAACACTGTCACCGAGGAAGGTGGGGATTCCGTGGTCTGACAGTTCATTTTCTGCAAATGCAGCGAAATCGCCGTCGAAACCGGGAAGAATATGATTGGCCATATCGATGATACTGGAGCGAACGCCCAGCTTCGTCAGATTTTCAGCCATTTCCAGACCGATTGCACCGCCGCCTACAATCACGGCGCGCTTGATTTCACCGGTGGCTACCGCTGCCTTGATGGCGTCGGCGTCGTCGGGATCACGGAGAGTGAAAATGTTTTCCAGCTCAATACCGGGAAGATTGGGCTTTACGGGACGTGCGCCGGTGGCAATGACCAGCTTGTCATAGGTGTAAGTCTCATCTGCGCCGGTGTTGTGATTCTTGGCATAAACAGTCTTGGCACTGCGATCCAGCTTGACAGCTTCAATGCCGGTCAGTACGGGTACGCCTGTCAGAGCGGTGAAACTCTCAGGGGTGTTCTCCAGCAGTGTTTCCTTCTCGGCAATCACCTGGCCGATGTAATAGGGGAGACCGCAGGCAGCATAGGAAATATACTTGCCTAAAGTGATAACGGTAACGTCTGCCGAATCACCCAGTTCTCTCTTGAGCTTTGCAGCGGCTTTTGTGCCGGCAGCTACTCCGCCGACGATCAAAATCTTCATAACAAACTCCTTTTCACGTAATCTGATGGTTCTGCAAAATAAGATAGTCTAATTCTAACATAGCGAAAATGCGAAGTGAAATATTAAAGTACTAATAAAAACAATAAGTTTAACTTATAATATAGTAGAAAAACAAAAAGCGGAAATCCGGAGGGAAAAGGGATCGTTCATAAGTAAATACCTATATCGATTATAAGATTATTTCTTATTTATTTCATAAAAGACTCGTGATATGATATATTAAATGTAAGTTAAGCCTTAAATTCAGGAAAGTCAGGGAATAAATGCGAAAGTTTCTGTCAATACTGCTGTCGCTGTCCGTTATAAGCTTTTGCTTATCGGCCTGTTCTTCTCAGCCTGCCGCCGATCCGGCTGCAGAGCCGGAAGAAGTGTACCGTTTTGAAGATGATTCAGGGGAGAGTTTTTCTCTGCCTTCTCCGAAGAGAGTGGCAGTATTAATCGGCAGTTTCGCAGATATCTGGTGTCTGGCCGGCGGCAGAGAATCCATTGTGGCAGCGGCGGATGACAGCTGGACCTCCTTTCATCTGGATCTGCCGGCGGATACCGTCAATACGGGAACGGTGAAGGAACCGAATCTGGAGCATATACTTTCCGCCAATCCGGATTTTATCATCGGCAGCTGCAATACGGCTTCCAATATGGCGCTGAAGGACGTCATGAAGCAGGCGGGAATTCCCTTTGCCTGTTTTGATGTTCAGAACTTCGGCGATTATCTCCGTGTTCTGAAAATCTGCACGGAACTGACGGGCCATATAGAAAACTATGAATTATACGGTTCTTCCCAGAAGAAGATCATTGAAGATACAATCCAAAGAGCGGACGGGTCATGCCCCCGCATCCTGTGCCTTCGCGCCACAGGAGCGAGCTGCAAGATTAAAGGCAGCCGGGATTTTCTGCTGGGAGAAATGCTCTCGGATCTGGGCTGTGTTAACATTGCCGATTCGGAGACGTCCCTGCTTGAAAATCTGAGTCTGGAAACAGTAATGAAGGAAGACCCGGAGTATATTTTTTGCGTTCTTCAGGGCTCTGATGATACAGCAGCAAGAGAAACACTGGAAAAAAATCTGATTTCCAATCCGGCATGGGGCAGTCTCAGCGCAGTAAAGGAAGGTCACTTCTATTTGCTGGAGCAGTCACTGTACAATCTGAAGCCCAATGCCCGATGGGGTGAAGCTTATGAAAAACTGGCAGACATCCTCTACCCGGATGCCGGGTAATAAAAAAAGAATCATTGTACTTCTGGCACTGCTGATGCCGGTCAGCGCATTGCTCAGCATCTGCCTGGGCAGCGTAAGGATTTCTCCGCTGACGGTGTTTCAAAGCATATTCGCGGGGAAAGCCGATACTGTGGAGGCCAACATCATCCTTCTGGCCAGATTGCCAAGGACCTGCGGATGCCTGCTGGCAGGAGCGGCGCTTGCCGTATCCGGAGCAGTAATTCAGAGTGTTCTGGCGAATCCTCTGGCAGCACCCAATATTATCGGAGTCAGCTCGGGAGCCGGGCTGGCAGTTACGGCAGTCAGTGCCTTCTTCCCCGGTGAGGTAGGGCTTGTGCCGTTTGCGGCATTTGCCGGATCTTTGGCGGCCGTGATGCTGGTTCTGTTTATTTCGGAAAAAACGGGTGCTTCCCGGATTACCCTGGTTTTATCAGGCATTGCGGTTTCCGGGATATTCAGTGCATTGACGGATACCGTCCTTACCTTTGTGCCGGATGCACTGAACGGATATACGGATTTTCGAATCGGCGGGTTTTCCGGGCTGTCCATGACAAAGCTGAGCCCGGCCGTCTGGATTCTGCTGATCGCTTTTGTGGCGATCATGTCCCTGTGCAACGAGCTGGAGCTGCTTTCTCTCGGCTCGGAAACGGCGTCTTCCCTGGGAATGAATGTCCGGCTGTTCCGGATTCTGCTGCTGTCTCTGGCAGCGGCTCTGGCGGGAGCGGCAGTCAGCTTTTCCGGGCTCCTCGGATTCGTCGGACTTCTGGTTCCGCATATCATGAGAAGTATTGTGGGGCAGTCGGGTAAAGAGCTGATTCCGTGCTGCGCTTTGGGCGGTGCGGTTTTACTGACGCTCTGCGATCTGGTATCCAGAACTTTGTTTGCTCCGTATGAGCTCCCGGTGGGTATTATCATGTCTCTGCTGGGAGGACCCTTCTTCATCTGGCTGCTGCTGCGGCAGAGAGGGGGACGGCTGCGTGATTGAACTGAAAAAGCTTCAGACGGGATACGGAAAGAATCCCAATGTTCTGGACTGTATCGATCTGACGGTACGGAACGGGAAGGTTACGGCCCTTTTAGGTCCCAACGGCTGCGGGAAAAGCACGCTGCTGAAAGCGGCAGCGGGGATCCTCCCGATCATCGGCGGGCAGATTCTTGTTGACGGAATTCCTTCTGCAGAACTGTCGCCGCGCCAGCTGGCCAGAAGGATCAGCTATATGCCGCAAAGCAGAAATACCCCGAACATACTGGCAGAACGGATGATTCTCCACGGAAGATTTCCGTATCTGTCCTATCCCAGACACTACAGCCGGGAAGATATAGAAATTGCCAGAAAGGCCGCGATTGCTGCAGATGCTGAGGATGTGGCAAAGAGTATGATGCCGGAACTGAGCGGCGGCCAGCGGCAGAAGGTTTATCTCGCCATGACATTAGCACAGGATACGCAGACGGTTCTGATGGACGAGCCGATGAGTTTCCTGGATATCGGGCACCAGCTCGCACTGATGGATATGGCTCATTCTCTGGCAGATCAGGGAAAAGCGGTCCTCCTGGTAATGCATGATATTCCTCTTTCTCTGCAAAGCGCGGATGAAATCGCCCTGATGGAGTCAGGGAGGGTAGTATTCCAGGGAACCGGGAATGAAGCCTGCATCTCCGGAGAGATTGACAGAGTGTTCGGCGTCCGGCTGAAAAAAATGGAAACGGAAGCAGGAGAGCGCTATTTCTTCCTGTAAGGAGAAGCCGTGAGTTATTTTCCTTTTTTTATGCAAATTGAAAATGCAGACTGTCTCATCGTCGGCGGAGGGAAGGTTGCCCTCAGAAAAGCGGAAAAGCTTTTGCCCTATGGCCCGCGGATTACTGTGGCAGCGCCGGAGCCGACGGAAGAGTTTTCCCGGTTCCCGGAAGTCAGGCTCCTTCGCACCTCCTGGACGGCGTCGCTGGCAGAAGGTCGGGACTTTGTGATTGCAGCTACGGATTGCCGGGAAGTGAACCGGGATGTTTCCAGAGTTTGCCGGGAAAAGAGGATCCCCGTGAATGTAGTGGATGACAGAGAATTGTGCACATTTCTGTTCCCCTCACTGGTAAAGAACGGGGAACTGTCCATCGGAATTTCTACCGGCGGAGCCAGCCCCAGCGGTGCTGTATATGTAAAAGAAAAAATCCGGGAAGTGATTCCGGATTTTATAGGCGAATTGATAGAACAGCTGGATGCTTTGCGTCCGCAGATTCGGCAGATGATTCCGGAGGAAGGCAAAAGAGCCGCTGTCTATAAGAGACTGTTTGCTGTGAGTATGGAGCGAGAAAAAGCGCCGGACGCAGAGGAACTGCAGCGTTTTCTGGAAGAAGGAGATATTCTTTGATCGGTAATAAAGGGAAAGTTTATATTGTGGGAGCCGGCTGCGGGAAAGCAGATCTGATTACCGTTCGGGGCCTGCAGCTGATTCAGCACTGCGATGCTCTGGTATATGATGATCTGATTGACTCCGCACTTCTTGACGAAGCGCCGAAAGAAGCACAGAGAATCTATATGGGAAAAAGAAGCGGGAAACATTCCGCTTCACAGCCGGAAATATCCGCACAGCTGGTGACTCTGGCCCAAAAAGGATATACCGTTGTCAGGCTGAAAGGCGGCGACCCTTTCGTCTTCGGAAGAGGAGGAGAGGAAATCCTGGCGCTGCAGGAGGCAAATGTCGATTTTGAAGAGGTGCCGGGAATCAGTTCCGCAATTGCCATTCCGGCGGCTGCGGGAATTCCTGTTACCCACAGAGGGTTGAGCCGGAGCGTGCATATCATCACGGCGCATACGGCGGACAGAGAAGACGGTCTGCCGGAGGATCTGGAAAAACTGGCATCGCTTTCCGGAACGCTGGTATTTCTGATGGGGCTGAAGAAACTTCGGGCGATTGCCGATAAGCTGGTGACCGCAGGAAGAAAGGAATCGACGCCGGCGGCAGTTCTTTCCGGAGGAAACGCGGAGCACCCCTGTACAGTCCGGGGTACTTTGGCGGATATTGCCGACCGGGCAGAGGAAGCGCAGGTTCAGACGCCTGCCGTCATTGTCGTGGGAGAAGTTGCAGCAATGAACCTTCTGTCTTCATATCAGCTTCCTTTATCCGGGAAAACTGTCGGGATTACGGGAACGGCTTCTGTTGCGGAGAAACTGCGGGAAGGCTTTACCGCTTTGGGAGCTGAAGTCTTCACGGCAGACCGTTCCGAAGTTTTGAAACTGCACCCGGATTTCTGCTGGGATACTCTCACAGAGCCGGGGAAGAAACTGCTGGTGTTTACCAGCGGGAACGGTGTCAGAATATTCTTTGATACTCTCAGAAGTGAGAGAATTGATATTCGCCGACTGAGAGATGCGGAATTTGCCGTCATTGGACAGGCTACCGGGAAGGTTCTGGAAGAATACGGCATCATGGCGGATCTCTGCCCCTCTGTGTTTACATCAGAGGCACTTGCAGAAGAAATTCTGCAGCATTGGCAGGGGGAGCGGATTTTCCTGTTCCGTTCTGCCCAGGGAACGGATATCCTCCGGGATCAGCTGTCCGGGCATTTTTCGGTTACGGATGTCCGGACGTATACCGTCGTTTCCGGGGAGAGCGACGGAGCGGATTGCCGAAAGGCAGATTATCTTTGCTTTTCCAGCGCCGGCGGTGTCCGCCTGTTTCTGGAAAAATACGGGTCATTCCCGGATAATACAGTTCCGGTCTGCATTGGCGAAGTTACCCGCCGGGAGCTGGAACGGTTCCGGTTCGACCGGATCATTACGGCAGAGCAGTGCACCGCGGAAGGAATGATTTCCGCTGTTCTGGAGGACGGAAAATAAAAAATGCCCCGCCATACGGCGGAGCAGGAAACGGTATCAGAATCAGTCGGAAATCTTTTCTCCTTCGAAAGTGCCTTCCATCTTGGCGGCCTTTGCAGTACCCGTGCAGGTCTTGCCGTCTTCAGAGATGAAGCCTTCCAGCTTGAAAGCCATGCTGATGAAGCCGAACTTCATGGTTGCTTCAAAGAATACATGATTGCCGTCCCAGGTGCCGTTGATGATGTCAAAATCTTTTCCGGTTTTTTCATCGTGCATAACGCCGGTGAAGCCGTCGCCTTCAACCTTGATTTCATCAATGCTGGGCAGATCTCCGAGAGGGCAATGTGCAAGAATTTTCCAAGTTCCGTTAATAGGATGCATAACAGTATCACCTTTCCAAATATATTATTAAAAAATTCGTTTTCAACATGCGAAATGCGGAAACCCGCAGGGTTTATTATATCGACTGCTTCATTTTTTGTAAAATTCAGTTTTTTTATATCGGCGATAAGTATTTATTATTGCAGCGGAGGAATTGAAAATGACACTGAGAAACCTTCAGATTTTTCAGGCGGTTGCGGAATGCGGGAACATGACAAAAGCAGCGGAAAAGCTGTTTGTGTCCCAGCCTTCCGTCAGTCTTGCCATCTCGGATATCGAAAAAGAATACGATGTAGTGCTTTTTGAAAGATTGCCGGGAAAACTGCGTCTGACCTCCACGGGACAGGTCCTTCTGGGCTATGCAAAGAGCATGCTGAGAACAGAATGGGACATGGAGCAGTATCTGAACGGGGAATCCAATAATTCCTGCGTCCGGATCGGGGCAACGGTGACGGTTGGCTCCGCTTTCCTGGCAGAGCTGATCCAGAAGATGAAGCAGGAAATGCCCAATGTGAACTATCATGTTACCGTTGCAAACACCAGCGTGGTTGAAAAAATGATTATCGACGGAGAAGCCGACATTGCATTGGTGGAAGGAAAGCTGGAGGACAGCAATCTGGAAACCAAGCTGATTATGCGGGACAACCTTGTTATGATCTGCGCCAACGACAATCCCTTCAGCGAGCGCAATGAGATCAGCATTCAGGAACTTCGGGGTGTTCCGCTGATTCTTCGGGAGCCCCAGAGCGGGACGAGGGAGCATTTTCTGCGGGTCATGATGGAAAACGGAATCGAAACCGTAGTACGCTGGAGCAGCTTCAGCTACGGCGCTATTATCGATGCCGTGCAGCACGATCTCGGGGTGGGAATTATTTCAGAGCTCCTGGCCAGAAAATACGAGAAGCTGGGTATGATTCATGTGTGCAACCTCACCGGCGGTGACTTCAGCCGCAGCTTTAAGCTGACATACCAGAAGAATAAATACATCAACAAGGTAATGCTGGACTTTTTCCGAATCTGCGGAGACATGGATTATCTGGATATCTGAACAAAACAGGGCAGGTAAATGCCCTGTTGTTTTTGTTTTTATCGAATCAGAATCCTGCCGCCCTGCAGATCTTCTGTAAGAGCCATTCCGTTTTGAAGCGAAAGAATCTTTCCGCCGGCTTCTGCAAGCTTTGCTGCATCGTCTTCCACGTGGTCGGAAGAAAATCCGATCAGATTGAGACCTCGCGCGTTTTCACTGCAGGGTGCGGGTCTTCCGGGAATGGAATAGGAGAATACTTCAAAGGTAGGCCAGCTGCTGCAGAATCCTTCCATGAGAATGTGCTGACCGACGACGTGAACATCGGGAATGCCGATAACCTGTGCTTTATAACTGCCCTGGTGATCTTTCAGCTTTCCGAACTTATGGCAGGGCGTAACAGCCTGATAGAAGGCAATCATCTTTTCCCAATCGGATGTGATGACATTGACATGAATGAACTTCAATCCGGAATTCGGTACGAGACCGAGAAGGCTCCCGACCAGCCGGGTCTTTTCGCCTTTTTCTGTGCCGGAGGGAAACGGAATGTGGAACTCAACTACGTTGCCTTCCGGATCCTTGCAGTACACACAAGGGTGAAGCTGCGGATTCTTCATGGTGGAAACGAAGCCGCCTCCGTATTTTACCAGCCGTTTCACAGCGGATTTTACAGAAGTGGTTTCAAAGCAGACATGAGCATAGCCTGCGTCATTGATTTTGGCGGAAGAGCCATCCGAGGCAGGAACGAAACCGAATACAGGAGCCATGGCAGGATCTTCAAAACCGGGAGCTCGCAGCGTAATGCCTTCTTTCCCCAGAAGCCATTCGGATGCATCGCAGGGCTGAAAATCCAGAGCATTGATATAGAAATCGGCCAGCGCGCGGCAGTCTCGACAGCCGATCTGCACATAAGAAAACTTCATAAAAACCCTCCTGAAAATTATAATAATGAAATAAAGTATAAAATCATTCTACTTTCGGCAGAATATGCCGTCAATAGAAAAGAAATACATATTTTTTATAGATGCAATAAGTAAAATCAATGGTAAATGACCAAAGGGAAAGTGTATAAGCATTTACCTATGGCACAAATTAGTTATTTGTATTTTCCAAGTACATATCCGAATGGTACCATGGATATGATCTGATGGAAAATTGGGCATATAAGCATTTTTTAATAAATTAACAGGAAACGAGGAAAGAAAAATGGCAAAACAGAAAATGACGCCGAGTGAGGCAATGGTAGAAGTCCTCATTCAGGAAGGCGTAAAGCACGTAACAGGTATCGTAGGATCCGCATTCATGG
>JAZLHH010000097.1:0-3913 GCA_045616745.1 Candidatus Limivicinus sp.
CTCCGGTCTGAAAAATGTAATTGCCAAGGGTTTCTGTGAAGAAGGTCGCTCCTATGTTGCGCTGTACTATCTCTCATCCGAAGCCGGCAACGACTGCATCTTCCGCGATGCATCCCTGTCGCGGCGTGCCCTTACAAAAAAACTCCCGGTCTATATGACGCCCTCATATTTTGTACCGATTGACTCACTACCTCTTACCCCGAACGGTAAGATATCGAGGAAATTACTTCCTCCCGTGGATGTCATTTCTGCCAAAGCCGGCAGAGATCCCGAAAATGAAGCCGAAAAGTTCTTTTGCTCCGTTATGGCAGATGTACTTTCCTTAAAGAGCATCGGTGCGGATGATGACTTTTACGAGGTCGGAGGGGATTCTCTTTCGGCCATTCGGCTTATCAGTGCCTGTGCCGATAAGGATGTTGATATTACGGTCCAGGAACTGCTTGAGGCAAGAACTGCTGCAGGTCTTGCCCGGCTTACCGCGGGAAGAGTTTGTATCTCCCGGGAAGAACATCTGAAAAGGGAAAACGAAGCCGGAAAGCACGCCTATGAACTGCTTTCCGGTCAGGAAATATATTGGTATCTTTTTAATAAATATCCGGAACACACCTCTCTTTGCGTTCCCGTTATATCGATACTAAAAAAAGATACGGATCTGGAACGCCTTCGTGCTGCAGTCGACAGAGTAATTTTGCATCATCCGGTACTGCTTTCTCGTTTCCGCAACGACGAGAAGGGAAAACCCGTTCAATATTATGATGCCGGTGCGTTCGTCCCGACTGTCATTGAAGAAATGACGAATGAAGAACTCGAAGACGCTCGCAGTAACTTCCTGCACAGCATCAACCTGCTCTCTGACAGAATAGTTACGGTTCGAATCATTCATTCTCCGGAGAAGAATCTGTTTCTGCTTTCTATACACCACATCATGAGTGACGGTATGACCAATACCATGCTGCTGAAGCAGATTGTCACATGCTATAATGACCCGGAAGCTAAGCTTCCTTTGGACTGCTACTACACAATTTGTGCCGAGGAAACCGGAGAAAATGCATCCACTTTGAAAGCAGAAGCCGAGGCAAAGTTCAGAGAAAAAATCGCCTCACTCAGTCACGGCAGTGCCGTACTTAAGCCTGACCTGCCCGGCCCCGATTCGGGAAGTGAAACCTACTTTCTCCCGGATGCGCTTCCGAAAAATGTGAAATACCACAATCGAGTATTCATCACCGCCTGTCTCATGGCTATGGCCAAGACAAACGGCTACGATGATGCTTTGGTTTACGCAACCTACAGCGGACGAGACAGCCAGTTAAAAAGCGATTCTGCCGGCTGCCACACAATTCTCATTCCCGTCTCGCTTACGGAAATAAGCAAGAGGAAGTGCGATGATTTGCTTTCCGATGTTCAGGCACAGCTTGATTTCGGCAATACCTATGGCGTATATTCAGCCATAACAGAAAGCGGACTTCCACTTGATGAGACGGTCATCTTCAATTATCAGTCCGGTACTATGGACTTCGGTGCTTTTAAAGATCTGTCCGTCTTTATTTCAACGCTTCAGCGGGATAAAGATCAGCCCAATTGCCTTTTCAATATCGGCATTTTGGACCTGAAAGATTCAGACACGCTCGGCTTTTACTGCAATTTTCCGAAGGGGAAATATTCCCTACAGGCCGTAAGCGATTTCGGCCAGCGTTTTCTTGAAGCAGTTAACGTACTCATAAACAATGCAGACATATAAATACTATTAATTTCGGAGATAAATCATGCAGACATACTTTGTCGAAAAAATGAAACAGAATGCAGAAAACTACCCTGACCGACTTTCGCTGGCTTTGGACTTCGGACAGGAGCCAATAAGCTTTTCCGAGCTTTGGGAACAGTCCGGCAGAATCTATGCTCTTTTAAAAGAGAAGGAAATCGGACGTGAAGATTTCGTTATGCTGCTTCTGCCGAGAAGTCCTAAGATGTTTATTGCCATGCTTGGAGTTCTTCGTGCGGGCGCGGCATTTGTCTTTATGGAAAACAGCTATCCTGAGGAAAGAATCCGCCTCATCCACGAGGATTTGAAAGTAAGATTCACTTTGGATATTGCTGCTTATGAAGAGGCAATGAATTATTCTTCTCTGTCAGGATATGAACTGACCGATCCTCATGATGCCTGTTGTTCTTTCTCCACCTCAGGAACGACCGGTAAGCCGAAGACCATGATTCAGGAATATGGAAAGCTGGATGTCTGTCTTGACGGCTGGTTTGCCGACGTTGCAGATCTTCACGAGGAGGATCCACAGAATTTCGGCATGATATTCCCTTTCAATTTTGCAGCGGCTTTTGTTCTGCCCCTGCCAAAACTCTATGCAGCGGACAGCATTTACATCATGTCTTATGATGTGGTCAAGAATCTTGTACGCTTTGAGGAATTCCTCGAAAGCGAGCACATTACCGAAATGTATCTGTCTCCCTCGTTTATCCGTACCTACAAGGGAGGATATCACTATATCAAAAAAATAATTGCCGCCGGCGAACCGGCCACCGGCATCTACGAAGAAGATATAGATATATACGCCTATTATGGCATGAGTGAAACCTGTTTTATGGTTTCTTCATTTCTCCTGGACAAAGCCTACGACAGAGTCGTTGTCGGTAAAAACAACTTCGGTCTCCGAATAATGATTCTGGACGATGAAGGCAAAAGTGTTCCTCGCGGCGAGACCGGAGAAATCTGTTTTGATAACCCGTATTTCCGCGGTTATCTTAACCTGCCCGAACTGAATGAAGAAGTCCGCCGTTACGGCATTTTTCACTCTAATGATTTGGGCTATATCGACGAAAACAACAATCTTGTCATCCGCGGACGCAGAGATGATATGGTGAAAATAAACGGAAACAGAGTAGAACCGTTGGAAATCGAACATGTAGTACGTAAGGTTCTCGGTATTGAGCACCCGGTAGCCAGGGCCGTTAAAGTTAACGACCGGTCCTTTATCGTACTCTACTATCTTGAGAGTGAAAAAGTACCTGTAATGGATGATCCGGTAGAGGCCGGAAGAATTCTTTCAAAGAATCTCACATCCTATATGATTCCTACTTACTATATAGGACTTGATGCGTTCCCGACAAATGCCAACGGAAAGCTCTCCAGAAAAATGTTGCCGGTACCCGACATCAATGAATTCCGCGGTGCCTATTCAAAACCTGAAAATGAACATGAAAGCGTATTCTGCAGGGCGATGGCAGAAGTTCTCGGTCTGGAACGTGTTGGCGTGGACGAGGATTTCTTCCTGATTGGTGGCGATTCACTCACAGCCATGCGCATGATTACTGCCTGTGCCGAGGAAGGCTATCTCGTCACAGTGAACGGACTTTTTGAATGCCGCACGGCGAAAAAACTTGCTACTCGTTTCGGTCAGAGCAAAATGAAATCAAACGAAGAACTCCTAAAAGCCAACAAAACGGCTCTGAAGAAATCTGCAGAACTCACAGCCGGTCAATTGTTCCAGCTGGAAATGGCCGTAAATCAGAAAAAGCCTCAGATCATAACCTATCATGTTGCAATGATTTTCGGTATCCGCCCTGAGGTGGATACGGACAGACTCATTGCTGCCGCAGAAAAAGTTATAAGAAACCATCCGGTATTTCTCTCAGCTTTCCGCAAATGCGACGATGGCGAAATCCGGCAGTTTTATGACGAAAGTCTTTTTACTCCCGTGGAAACTATCTTCATGACAGATGAGGAATTCGCAGCAAAAAAGCCTGTCCTACCCCGGCAAATGGATCCATTCTGTGACAGACTGTATCGCTTAAGCATCATCTCAACTCCTTCGGGAAATTATTTCTATTATGATTTTCATCATCTCATAGCCGATGAGATGTCATCCTCCCTCTTCGTGCGCGAAGTGGCTGAATGTTATTTTGA
>JAZLHH010000098.1:0-3100 GCA_045616745.1 Candidatus Limivicinus sp.
CGGTGCTGCAGACAGTTCTATCTTCCACATCACAATCTGGTGGAGAGGATAGTGTGGGCATCGACAGCATATCCACGCTATATTTTAAACAGTAGCGGGAGAGTTGCGGGTACACGGGGACGGTTCTCAATGGCATTAAGATAAGACCGAAATCGGTCATACAAGGCCGGGCAAATTAAGTTAAGAATTCATCAAATGACAGAATCGTTCAACTTGAATACTTTGCTGTTGATTAAAGAAATTTAAGTATGCTAACGCAGGCGAGGGGCTCAAGGTAAGCGCACAATAACCACCCGACATAAGGAAAAGCACCTGCTGTCTCTTACGGCAGCAGGTGCGGAATGAATCAGTATTCAAATTATGTTGTCAGCGCGAAGGAGAGAATTCTGCATTCTCGGGTGCCAGGGCAGTAATTCATCCAATTCTGCATTTGATGGTGTTTTTCCCAGATACGGCAGCAGTGACAGTACACGCAGCAGATACGCATACGGCTCAATGCCGTTGGCTTTGGCTGTTTCAACCAATGTGTAGATGATCGCACTGGAATCGGCTCCTTTGGGCGTGTCAGAGAACAGCCAGTTCTTTCGCCCAACCGTAAACGGCCGAATCGCATTCTCCGCATAATTGTTGGAAATCTCTACCTCGCCATGCTCCAGAAAAGCGCAGAGATACAGCCGTTGTCTGTTAGCGTAGGTAACGGCTTCCTCCAATTTGCTGCCGGGAACAGGGTCAAGTGTTTTTATCCATAGCCAATAAGCCTCAAGCAGAGGTTCCGCCTCCGCCTGACGCGCATATTTTCGGTCTGTATCACTCATACCGGCGAATTTCTTCTCCAGAGTGAACAGCTTGTTGCAATAGTTGTAACCCACAGCCGCCTGGGATGTTTGCATCGTTGCTCCCTTTGGCATGGCCTCCCGCCACTTGCGCCGCATATGCGCCCAGCAACCGCAATGGGTCACGGCCTCCACCTGCTCATATCCGGAATATCCGTCTGTGACTAGGCAGCCATGAAAGTCCCTGAGAAAGTTCGCCGCCCGGGAGCCTTTCCGATCCGGCTGGTACTCAAAATACTGGACAGGCTTTCCACTGCGCGGCGGGGAGGCATACACCCACATACGCGATTCGGACGTCGCAGTTTTTCCTTCCTCCTTCAGCACCTGTATCACTGTCTCGTCCGCGTGAATCACGCCACTTTCCAGCAGTGCCTTCTTCAGTCTCCGGTATAAGGGCTTCAGCCAGTTCTGGCTCGTTTGGATCACCCAGTTCGCCAAAGTCGCACGGGATAATGCGATGCCCTCACGCGCCCAGATCTTTTCCTGTCTGGCCAATGGAATGCCATCCACGTATTTTCTTGTCATGACCTCCGCAATGGAGGACGGGGAAGCCAGGCTGTGCTTTATGAGCGACGGGGGCGCTTCCGTTCCGACAATATGCGCATAGCCTGTCTCTTTCTCGCACCGGTCGCAGGCATAGGTGCATGCGTAATATTTCAGCAGTTTTACCGAAGCGGGGATATATATGATCTCAGACTTTACGAATTTCTTTCCGATCAGGCGAAATGTCCCGCCGCATTTCCCGCACTTCAGTTGGTCACCGGACAGCTCAAGGAGTATTTCCTCTACAGGCAGATCTTCCGTCAGTTCCTCATAGCTGCGCTTTTTTCTGCGCTTATGGGCGGCAACGGTAACATCTTCAACCGTAGGTTCCTCGGCTTTCACATCCTGTACCGTTTCCGCCTCGTTGAACATCCGGAGTTGTTCGCCGTCTTCCATGACATAGGCTTTCTTCTCACTCGACTGCCCAAAGCGTGCCCTCTGCGCGTTCAGAAGGAGCTCGTTCATCCGTTCCAGCTTCCGCTGAAGGTTCTCGACTTCTTCCGTGAGAGATCTGACCGTCCCTTCAAGCTCGGCAATTTTCCGATCTTTTTTTGCCATTTCGGTCATGCTTCTCACGTCCTTCCTGCCCTCTTTTATGCATATATTTTAGCATAAAAACGGCAAAAAGTCCAGTAAATACAACGTTTTTTGAGCTAAAACAGGTCCTTTTTCTTCTCTTTGCGGATAGCCTTTGGCTGGTCTATTCGCAGCCCCTCCATAAGCCACCGGAAGGATCGTGCATCGATGAGACGAAGCTCCTCGACAGTTCGCGGCCATTGGAAAGATCCGTTGGAGAGGCGCTTGTAGATCAGCACATACCCGTCGCCTGACCAGTAAAGAGCCTTGATGCGATCAGCCCGTCTCCCGCAAAAGAGGAACAGACTGTCCTCCTTCATCTCCTTGCCGTATTGTAGCATCACGATGGTGGCCAGTCCCTCTATTCCTCGTCTAAGGTCTGTATAACCGCAGGCGACATAGTAGTTGGTGACTCGGCTCAGATCAACCATGGCGCAGGGAATCCAGCAGGTCGGCCACGGCGGTGAGATCCACATTCTCCGGAAGGTTCAGCTCGGCGCTGCCGTACCGGATCCGGAACATGCGGTCCGTCAAAGGCCGTTCTTCATCCAGTCGCACAAGCTCCGGGGCTGCGCATTCCAGGGCTGCGGCCCGTACTTTTCGGAGCCAGTAGTAATAGGTCTTTTCGGAAATCCCCTGCTGTGCACAGAATTCCCGATTGGTCAGTCCGCTCTCCTGTTTTGACCGGACGACCTCCGTCCAGTTCTGCAGCCGTAGATCGTTTCTTACTGCAAGCATATCTGCCATTTTGTTACACTTCTCCTATTCTCTTGAAAAACTGCAATGGAGTTTTTCAAGTTATTTGGAGAAATTATCTCAAAAATGAGACGACCACTCAAGGTGTGCGGTTATTGTGCGCTTACCTTCGGGTCTTCCGCACCGCTGTTTTGCCCGTCTGCAGACGGGGGCCGCAAAGGCACGAAAATACCCCGGCTGTCAGAATCATCTGCAGCCGGGGCTTAAATTCTAATTTTCAATTTTTTATTCCTTTTCAGATTTATTATCAGCTGTAATTGTCAAGCACGTAGACGCCAAATGCAACTCCGATTGCTGCGCCGATTGCGCCGAGGATGGTTGAAACCATTTTTAATCTCCTTTCTTCTTATTGTTTGTTTCTGATTTTCAGATCGGTTTAACTGAGGGAATCG
>JAZLHH010000099.1:0-5483 GCA_045616745.1 Candidatus Limivicinus sp.
GATATCATAAAGAAAAAGACGATATGATAGATTTTCATGCACATTTTTTGCCGGGAATCGACGACGGGGCGCGGAGCGTGAGCGAGGCGCTGGGAATCCTGCGCGAGAGTCGGCAGCAGGGGATAGACGTGACGTTTGCGACACCCCATTTTTATGCGACGGAGGACTCGCCGAAGCACTTTCTTCGCGAGCGCAACGCCGCCTATGAGAAGCTGCTGGCTTCACCGGAATACGACAAAACAACGATGCCGCGGATTCTGCTCGGGGCGGAAGTTTTTTACTTTCCCGGAATGTCAAACTGCGAAGAACTGCGGGAGCTGAAGATGGGCGGGCTGAACATGCTGCTGGTCGAACCGCCGATGGAGGACTGGACGGATGAGATTCTGGACGAGATAGAGAACATCGGCAGCCTGCTGCAGATGGTGCCGGTGGTGGCGCATCTGGACCGCTACATGCGATACATGAACAATTACACCCTGCCGGAGAAACTGGCCGGCAGAAGGCTGCTGGTGCAGATGAACGCCTCGGCATTCATTCGGGAATCCTTTGCCGGGACGGCGCTGGAACTGCTGAAGGGCGGAACCGTGGACCTGCTGGGGACGGATGCGCACAATCTAACGGACAGAAGGCCGAACATGGGAGCGGCGGCGCAGAAGATTCGCGAGGCCGGGTGCGCGGCGCAGCTGGCCGGGATTAACCAAAGAGGATATAGGCTGATTGAAGTGTAAAGTTTAAAGTGCAAAGTGCAAAGTTGTGGTATGCTTCGCTGCGCTCAGCAATTTTTAATGGCGGAGGAGCTCCGCGACGACTGACAACTTCAACTTTAAACTCTAAACTTTGAACTTTGAACTCAATAAAAAAGCTCGGAACTTTTGTTCCGATCTTTTTTATTGGGCGGCGTGGGTGCGGAGGTATTCCAAGACCAATTGTAGGCCGTCGCCGCTGAGGGATTTGCCGTTGGCTTCGGCGTAGCTGGCGCGCAGACCGCCGGATCCGTCTCCCAGATTTTCGGAGACATCGGCATACCAGGCGCCGGTGTCGCGGCAGACGAGCTTGACCCAGTCATTCCCGTCAGACATTATGTTAACCGACAGATCCTTGCCGTTATAGTCCTCCGTTACGGAGCAGAGACCCATGCAGATAATCTGCGTATCGGGGGAGGCGGAGAGGATGTTCTCAATCAGTTTGTCGTAGGCGGTGACGAAGGTGTTCTGGTCCACATTGGCCAGACCGTCCGTCCCGATGCCGATGACGAGAATTTTGGGCTTGGAAATCATGGCGGCATTCTGGGGCGAAATCTCACTCCCGTCGTTGGGGAAGAGGATGTTCGTGGAACCCAGCTTGTCGATGGGCATGGAACCGGAGGAGGTTGCCCAGACCTGATTGGCCTCGACGAGCTGCTTGGTCCGGAGCCCGACAAAAGTGGAGTCCACCAAAAAGGTGAGGCTGTACTGGTACCCGTCACCCGCGTCGGGGGTGGGCTGCAGCTGATGCAGCTCGCCGCGCCGGACACCGGCACTCTGGTCGGTACTCATGATGACACCGTCATCACCCGAAGACGCCTGCATAGAAGATGAGCCGAGGTCCAGCGTCATCTCCGGCTTCTCACCGTCGTACCGGCGGGTCATCGCAGAGATGAGACCGACGGTGACGGCCAGAATGCAGATTCCTGTGGCCACGGCCCATATGATATTTTTAACCGTTGTAAGACGGTCGGGCATATTGAATTACTCTTCCTCGGCTTCTGCCTTGGCATCGGCAATAACCTTTTCCTGGACGTTGCCGGGAGCTTCCTGGTAACGGACAAACTTGCAGGTGAAGGTGCCGCTGCCCTGAGTCATGGAACGGAGGTCGATTGTATAGGTGCTCATCTCAGCCATAGGAACTTCGGCTTCAATGGTGGTGGCACCGTCGTCTGCGGGCATGGAACCCATCATGGTGCCGCGGCGCTTGGAGTTGATGTCGCCAATGATAGCGCCCTGATATTCATCAGGAATAGTAACGAAGAGCTGACCAATCGGCTCGAGAATGGTCGGCTTTGCCTTGGGAATACCGTCCTGATACGCAAGACGGGCAGCCGTCTGGAATGCCATATCGTTGGAGTCAACCGGATGGTAGGAACCATCGTACAGAGTTGCCTTCAGGCCGACAAGAGGATAACCTGCGAGAACGCCCTTAACAACTGCATTGCGCAGACCTTTTTCAACAGAGGGGAAGAAGTTTTTCGGAACAGAGCCGCCGAATACTTCTTCAGCAAAGATCATATCATCCTGCTCTTCCTGAGGCTCAAAGCGAATCCAAACATCACCAAACTGGCCGCTGCCGCCGGACTGTTTTTTATGACGTCCGTGAGCTTCCACTTTGCCCTTGATCTTCTCGCGGTATGCAACACGTGCAGGAAGAAGTTCAGTCTCAACGTTGTAAAGATTCTTGAGCTTGGAGCAGAGAACGCCGATCTGAATATCGCCGGCACCGGAGATAACCATCTGGTGGGTCTCAGGATTGTTGAAGAGGGAGAAGGAGATGTCTTCTTCATTCAGCTTGGAGAGGCCCGCGGCAACCTTGTCATCCTGGCCTTTGGTCTTAGGAGCGATAGCCATGGAGTACATCGGCTCAGGAATTTCAATTGCGGGGAGCTCTGCATCGTCATCCTTGGAATCGGTGAGGGTATCGCCGGTTTTCCAGTCCATCTTGCCGATGGCAACGATATCGCCGCAGCAGGCATCGGTAACTTCCACGTTCTTCTTGCCGGTCATAGTGTAGAGACGGCCGAGCTTGTCGTTAGAAGAAGAGCGGATGTTGCGGAGAGATACGCCGCCAGCCAGAGTGCCGGACATAACCTTAACAAGGCTGTATTTACCGAACTTATCGGAGATGGTCTTGAATACGAAACCGACAGTGCCGTCTGCCTTCTCAGCAGGAGCGGGGCAGTAGTCAACTATTGCCTGGAGAACAGCTTCCGTACCAACGTTGGTCATAGCATCCGTTGCAAACACGGGAACAACACTGCGCTCAGCTACACCGGCTTTGAGACCTGCAATGATGTCATTTTCTTCGAGTTCCATCGTCTCAAAGAACTTTTCCATGAGCTCTTCAGTGGCACCGGCAGCGGTTTCCATCAGCTCTGCACGGAGGTCTTCCACCTTGCCTGCATCTGCAGCGGGGATAGCAGCCTTAGTGGTCTTGGCACCGTTCGTCATATAGCAGGTGTTGTGAACAAGGTCAATGACACCCTTGCCATCACTTGTAGGAATGGTAACAGGGCACACGATGCTGCCATACTTGGCCTTGAGGTCTTCAAGAACTTTGAAATAATCACCGTGCTCTTCGTTGCACTTGGAAATGTTAAACATAACAGGAAGCCCTGCATTTTTGAGATACTTCCAGCAGCGGTCTGCACCGACGGAAAGACCATCCTTGGCAGTGCAGAAGATCATACCGGCTTCTGCAGCACGGATAGCACAAAGAAGATCACCGACAAAATCAAAGAAACCCGGAGTATCGAGAATGTTGATTTTGCAGTTGCCGTAATTGACAGGTGCTATGGATGTTGCAATGGAAATCTGACGGCTGATTTCTTCAGCATCATAGTCACAAACGGTGTTGCCGTCGGAGACTTTTCCCATACGGTCGATTGCGCCGGTGACGAACAGCATGCTTTCAGCTGCGCTTGTTTTGCCGCTGTTTCCGTGGCCCATCAGGGCAATGTTGCGAATGTTTTTGGTTTCCATGTAATGAATTCCTCTCTCAGTAATATATGCAATAAAACTAAAAATAACTTAATTTTCGCACGTATAAAAGATTATACACTAAGATTTTTCTCTATGCAACAGTAAAATATAAGAAATTTGCCTTCTGTGCGGTTGAAAGTATAAATAAAAGGCGTATAATCTGTAATGAATTATTGTAGGAGCAGTTCAGAATATGAAAAAGACTTTGCTGATCCTCTCTCTCCTGCTGGCGGCAGCAATGCTGACCGGCTGCGGAAAGAAAGCAGAACCTTCAGTGAAATATGAAATACAAAACGGAAAGATCGTTCAGGTAGGGCCGGGGGGCAATACTCTGCAGAACCCGGAAGACGTGATCTTTACCGGCATGGATTCCCGAAAGGAATCTGCTGTGTCTTTTAAAACCGATGCTGAACCGGATGGCGGCAGTGCTGCAGGGGAGTTGCTGCCCGAGGGGATTGAAATCACAGACGGGATCGCCGTTTCACAGGAAGAAGATTATAACAGCCTTTCTTCCGATCAGTCCAGCACGATTACGGCGCTGGAGGCAAAACTCACAACAGCCTGCGCTGCCTGCAGAAATGTCTACATCGCAGCAGACAAAGGGGAGACATATAATGTTACGCTCTCCTTCAGCGATATCGCATCTATGGCCGCGGCAATTGCGGATGCCGGGTATGCTGTTCAGGACAGCAATGCCCAGCTGAATATGTATGGCTATCCGGCGCTGGACAGCTTTGGAAGAAGCATTGCCGCCTGTAATGATGATATCAGCGCTGTATATTTTATCATCTATCCGGACGGGCATCTGAGCGCTTTTATGCTCTCCCGGGAACTCGGCAGATGGCATCTGTATTCAATGTCTGCCGCATGGAATGATGACGGAACGGAAAGAATCTACTCCAAAGGCAGATATGCCGTCGGGGAAGTCCGCTATACGGAAAAAGGCTGGCTGATCTACAGCCGGGATACTTCTGATTTTGACGAGAACCAGAAGGCCAATACAGATTCTTACGTGATGATACGTGTTTTGCCGATGGACAGCGAGGCAAAAACGCTCTGCCAGCGTTATATGGAGCCGGTTGGGTATTTTGAAAACAATCTCTTTACTACCAACTGGACGGAAGCAGACTTCAGTCCAATCGATTTTAACAGCCTCTATGCCTATATTTTCGCTATGTATAACGGAACCGACATGCTCTCTGCCTATAATTCCATGACTTATTACGAGTCAATTCAGGGAACAAAGCTTTATCTTGTTCCGCAGGATATTTTTGAAAACAACGTCGGGGTATACTTCCGGATTGACAATTCCGCACTGAAGAATATTTCCGACTACAGTTCAACCCTCGGAGGATATTTCTTCCTGGGATATGACAGAGATTATTACAACGTAACACCAAGAACACCTTTCCCGGAAGTGGTGGACTATACCTATAACAGCAATGGAACGATCACCATGACGGTGGACGCTGTGAATAAGTGGTACGGTACAGATCAGGCCTTCCGCCATGAGCTCACAGTGCGCCCGGGGAATGGTGCCGCTTTCCAGTTCGTTTCCAACCGGCTTATAGAATCAGAAGACAATATCCTCACGGCACAGAAGCTTTCTGAGATGCTCAATGTTGAGAGAACAAAAACATCGTATTGACAAACTACTTATTTATATTGTATTTTCTTAGGCATGAATGCTGAATTGATTACTTCAAGAAAAAATACATACATTTCACATGTCCGTACGCTGGAAAAAGATGC
>JAZLHH010000100.1:0-41040 GCA_045616745.1 Candidatus Limivicinus sp.
ACGGCTATGTCATGACCGGGAAGCTGGGCATGTATGTTCTGCCCCAGGTCTGCAAACTGGTCAAATCTGATGCGAAGACAGGTGTTGACACCTATCAGGTCGGTTCGGATACAGACATTTATATCCTTACCAGTGAACTCCCCGGTAGCATTGCGGTCGGACCGGATGCCAACGGAGCAGATGTAAGACAGTATCTTCTCTACAATTCTGATCCTACAGAAGCAAACAAGGTTGTTGCAAAGCTTGGTGACGGCAACTACCTGATCAAGGTCGCTTACTCTCTGCTTGATGAGCTTTCCACAGGTTCTGATTACGTATTCCTCGATTACAGCGGTGCAGTAAAGCGCCTCAATCTGAAGATTACGAATCCTCAGGTCTCCATCAGCCCCAGCACCCTTGATTACTGGCAGGGCGACGGAAAAGCAACCTTCACGGTGAAACCCGACGTTCTGGGCGTATTTATTGACGGAAAAGAAGTTCGCGAAGCATACTACACCTATGATCCCAAGACCAACAAGCTGGTTATTAACGGAGAATATCTGAACCAGCTGGATGAAGGTGATCACACGCTGGAGATTGAAACCGGCCGCGGTTGGGTAGCAGCAACGGTCCATACCGGCGTAGCGCTCCGCCCGATCGATGTGGATTATCACGTGTACGGCGGTGCAAAGCCTCTGGCATTCCAGGGTTCCGACGTGATTGACACAACGGCGGGTATCTGGATCGGAAAAAACAACCCCGTCAAGGTTGACCCCAGCTTCATCTACTTCTACGATAACAATACCAAGTTTACACTCAGTCCCTCCTACCTGAACAGACTGGCACTGGGCACCTATTACATTTCCGGATATGTCTGGAACGGCGAGGATTATGAGTACACCTCCACCACATTCCGCATTGTCTCTGCCTCTTCTGCAGCGTACAATCCGGGTACCGGCGATACCTTCAGTCCGGTTCTGTGGATTGTTGTGGCTGCACTGGCAGCTGTGATTGCAGCAGTGTTTCTTGTTCCTGCACTCAGGAAAAAGGGCAAGAATGTGCCGGAAAAGGCAGCGGAAGAACAAGTAGAAGAGTCAAAGAAAGATTGATAAAAAATCGAGCCCGCGTAGGGCTCGATTTTTTATGCGCAATATATTATAATAAAATGTCACATTATTATTTGCCGAGGTGATTCTGTGGATGACCGATACCTGAAGTACATACCGTGCGATGACATATACCTGTTTAATACCGGCAGGGCTGAAAAAGCCTGGCTGTGTTTCGGCTGCATCTGGGTAGAGGAACTGAAGCTGCACCGTTTGATCGTCTGGGCTCCGAATGCCATGAGAGTTTCTCTGGTCGGGAACTTCAACGATTGGAATCCGGACGCCGATCCCATGGAGCCTTTCGAGGGCGGTGTCTGGGTCATCTTCAAGGCAGGTCTCAAAGACGGTGATCTGTATAAATTCTGCATTGACGGGGCGGATTCCAGGCGAGTCCTGAAGAGTGATCCCTTTGCCAACCTCAACCAGTGCGGCTCGGATACAGCTTCTGTAGTATCAACAAAGAGCGATTTTGCCTGGACGGATGGGGAATTCCTGAAAAAACGGGCACAAACAGATTTTTTGAGCGCACCAATGAGTGTATACGAGGTTCATGCAGGAGCCTGGAGACATTTCCCATCAGATCAACCGATTTATCGGTCCCTGGCGGATGAGCTCTCCGAGTACTGCAGAGAAATGGGATATACGCACGTAGAATTGATGCCTGTTACGGAGTATCCGTTTGACGGAAGCTGGGGCTATCAGGTGACGGGGTATTACGCACCGACTTCCCGATACGGAGGAAATGACGATTTCCGTTATTTTGTGGATACTATGCATGCCTCCGGCATTTCCGTCATTATTGACTGGGTTCCGGCGCATTTCCCGAAAGACGAGCATGGTCTCGCCATGTTTGACGGTACGCCGCAGTTTGAGTGTTATGACGCCAGAATGGCACAGCACCCGGAATGGGGAACGCTGATATTTGACTATGCGTCAGATCAGGTAAAGAGCTTCCTGATCTCATCTGCCTGCAAGTTTTTTGAGGTTTATCATATTGACGGGATTCGCGTCGATGCCGTCACTTCCATGCTGTATCTGAACTATGGCAGAAAACCCGGAGAATGGACCCCAAACAGAGAGGGAGGAAGCTTGAATTTAGATGCCATTGCTTTCCTTCGGCAGTTGAACAGCACAGTGCTGCAGAATTATCCCGGAGCGGTGACAATTGCCGAGGAATCTACGGCTTTTCCCCTGGTGACAGCTCCCCCGCATGACGGCGGCCTTGGATTCTGTCTGAAGTGGTCAATGGGTTTCATGCACGATACGCTTGATTATATGGCAATGGATTCCCTGTTTCGCAAAGACCATCATGATAAGCTGACATTTTCCATGATGTATATATACTCGGAAAACTATGTTCTTCCCTATTCTCACGATGAAGTGGTTCATGGGAAAAAGAGTATGCTGAACAAAATGTTCGGAGATTATGATGAACGGTTCTCCTCGCTTCGCACGCTGTATGCTTTCCAGTTTGGACACCCCGGGAAGAAGCTCAGCTTTATGGGAAATGAATTCGGCCAGTTCATAGAATTCGATGAGAAGCGGGAATTAGACTGGTTTTTGCTGGACTATCCGCGACACAGGGAAATGCAGCGTTTTTGCGCCGCATTGAACAGTCTGTACCTGAGATATCCGGCTCTGCATGAAAATGACAGAAACTGGGACGGGTTTCAATGGCTGAATGTGAATGACAGAGAGCGCAGTTCCGTTGCATTTATGCGCAGATCAGGGAAAAGCAGCGTCATTTGCGTATATAATTTTACACCGGTTTCCTACAGCAATTTTGTAATCGGATTGCCCGAGCAGGGGACCCTTCGTTTGCTTTTGAACAGTGATGAATATAGATTCGGAGGGCAGGAAAGAACGGTTTGTGAAACGGTGGTTTCTGCGTCAGAACCGTTTCTGGAATGGAAGCATTCGACAAAACTCATGCTGCCGGGAATGTCGGCATTGTTTTATGAATTTTCTCCTTCGAAAGGGAATCAGAAATGAAAGATGAACTGTTGAAAATACTGGAAGAGCGCGACAGGATCGCATTGCCGAATGTTTTGTTTGTGTCGTCGGAATGCGCACCTCTGGCAAAAACAGGAGGACTGGCAGATGTTGTGGGAACGCTCCCTAAATATCTCGTCAAGGCAGGGATGGACGCTCGCGTGATAACCCCTTACCACCGGATTACCAAGGAAAAGTTTCAGAATCAGGTGCAGCACATGTTCCATTTTTATGTGGATCTGGGCTGGAGACATGAATACTGCGGGATAGAGAAACTGAAGCTGGACGAGGTGACGATTTATCTCGTGGATTCTGAAGCTTACTTCGGTGATGCCATTTATCGCGGTGGACATGCCGAAGTGGAGCAGTATGCATTCTTTCAGCGAGCAGTTCTGAATGCATTGCCCCTGCTGGACTTTCAGCCGGAGATTGTGCATTGCAATGACTGGCAGGCGGCGATAATCCCGATGCTGGCGAGAACTCAGTATAAGGGATGTATGCAGGAAAATCTGAAGTATCTGCTCAGCATACACAATATTGCTTATCAGGGGAAGTGGAGTTTTGATTTCTATGAGGATCTCCTTTCCATTGACAGTGCGTACTATACCTCGGAGTTTATAGAGCTGAACGGTGCGGCAGATTTCCTGAAAGCCGGTTGTGTGTTTTCCGACCGCCTCAGTACCGTGAGCCCTAACTATGCGGAAGAAATCAAAACGCCCTATTTCGGTGAAGGACTGGAAGGGATATTGAACGCAAGAAGTGCCCAGCTCTGCGGAATCCTCAACGGGATTGATACCTCCGTTTTCAATCCGGAATGTGACTCCTTGATTCCCGCAAACTATACCCGGGAAGACTTGTCCGGAAAACGCGTGTGCAAGGAATTTTTGCAGGATAAAATGGGTCTGGAGCGAAATCCGGAGATTCCTCTCATTGCCATGGTCACTAGAATGACAGAACAGAAGGGTTTCGAACTGGTGATGACGGTTCTGGACGATCTGATGCAGAAGGAAGAAATCCAGTTCATCCTTTTGGGCACAGGCGATGCAAGATACGAACAATTCATGAGGGACGCGGAAGAACGGTACAAAGGTCGTCTCTGTTCGTTCATAGGATACAATGAAGAACTGTCGCATCTGATTTATGCCGGAAGCGACTTCTTCCTGATGCCTTCCCGCTTCGAGCCCTGTGGTTTGTCCCAGATGATTGCCATGCGATACGGATCTTTACCAATCGTGAGGGAGACCGGCGGACTGAAGGACAGTGTTATTCCCTATGACTGCAGCAACGGAACCGGAGACGGATTCTCTTTTGCCAATTTCGATGCATGGGAAATGCGCAGCGTCATTTCTTATGCACTGTCCTGCTGCAAAGATCCCAGCGTATTTCATCTTTTGAGAACTTCGGCTATGAAAAAGGACTTCAGCTTCGAGAAGTCCGCGGAAGAGTATATCCGTTTGTATGTTTCCATGCTGGACGAGTATCATGAGGCATTGCCGGCTCTTGTTCACAATGCACCGGATGAATCCTTCCGGAAACCGTTTGGTGCAGTTCCTTGCGGAACGGAAGTCTCTCTGACCTTTAAAGTGCTGAGCGGGAAGGTTTTCTCTGCAAAAGTAATACTCCAATGCGACGGCGAGCAGCTCGCCTATGAGATGGAAGACGGCGGAGAACTGTTTTCTGTCACATTCCCGGTACCGGACCGTCCTGCTGCCTGGAAATACTTTTTTGAAACAGAAACGAGATATGGAATCAGATACCTTTCTGCAGATGCAGCCGGACTTTCTTCTGAACTGACAGAACAGAACCCGGAAGGATTTCGACTGACAGTTTACAGAAAAGATTTCGAGACGCCCGCCTGGCTGAAAGACAGTGTCATGTACCAGATTTTCCCGGACAGATTTGGGCTTTATGGAAAGGAATCAGTAAAGAAAGGTATCCGGTATCACAAGAATCTTGGACAGAGTCCGGAGTTGCATAAGGACAAAAGCGAACCGGTGAAGTATCTGCCGGATACCGATGAAGAAGAGTATTACCCGGACGATTTTTACGGAGGTACATTCCGGGGGATTCTGAGGAAGCTTCCTTACCTGAAAGATCTGGGAATCAGCTGTATTTATCTGAACCCGATTGTGGAAGCACGATCCAACCACCGTTACGACACAGCAGATTATCTGAACACGGATCCGATTCTCGGTACTGTGGAAGAATTTCAGACGCTGTGCAAAAAGGCAAACGAACTGGGAATCAGAATTATTCTGGACGGTGTTTATTCCCATACCGGTGCTGACAGTATTTACTTCAACCGATTCGGCCACTATGGGAATAACGGAGCCTGCGATTCCGTTGGCAGTCCGTTCTACCCCTGGTTTCATTTTTCAAAATGGCCGGAGACGTACAAATGCTGGTGGAATTTTGAGGATCTGCCGGAAGTGGATGAAAGGAACCCTGCTTGGCAGGACTATATTATTTCCGGAAACGACAGTGTCATGAAAACCTGGCTCAGGAGGGGAGCAGCCGGCTGGAGACTGGATGTTGCAGATGAAATCCCGGATGATGTTCTGGCTTTGATGAGGCAGGAAGTGAAGAAGGAGAATCCGGATGCACCGCTGATTGGGGAAGTCTGGGAAGATCCGGTGACGAAAACCGGACCGGAAGGGCGGAGAAACTATGCACTTGGTTATTCTTTGGATTCTGTGATGAACTATCCTTTCCGCTTTGCAATAATTGATTTTCTGCGATGGAAAATTTCGGCCTTTGATCTGAAGAATTTTCTGCTGTATCAGCAGATGAACTATCCGAAGCCTTTTTACGAGTCTCTGATGAATCTGCTGTCTTCTCACGATGTGGACCGGATCAGAACAGCCCTGTCTTCGGAGATAGATATTCGCAGCCTCAGCAGAGGAGACCAGATGAAACTGAAATTCAGCAACGAAGCATTAAACAAAGCAATAGCCCTGGAGAAACTGGCAGCAGCGGTTCAGTTTGCAATTCCCGGGATGCCCAGTATCTACTATGGTGACGAACAGGGAATGACCGGCGTTTGTGACCCGTTTAACCGAATGCCGTTCCGGGAAGATGACGAAAATACCGGGCTGAAGGAATATTATGCGGAGCTGTGCCATCGCAGAATGAAATCGAATGCGCTTCGCAGAGGAGAAGCGAAATTTGTCGCGCTTTCCGATGATGTTCTTGCCATTTTCCGTTATACATCGAAAGAAGCGGTCGTCACGATTGTAAACCGTTCCGACAGAGAATTTAACTACTCTCTGGATTGCCGATTCCTCGGGAAAGAAACAATAAACGGGCAGGTTCTTGCCTGCTCCGCAGAGGTACATGAAATACTGTAAAATATCGAAAACTTTATCTGTATTGATGTATTCCTTTTTCGCCGGTCTGATTCTTTTCGGATTGATTTGCGGAATCATTGACTTTTCGCATCCTTCCTATGGATTTGCCGCGGTGATAGCCGGAATACTGTTTTGCCTTTATCTGAAGCTGGAAGGGAAAATCCGGTTCCGGATGAATCTGTGGATTCTGTCGGCTCTGTTCCTGCTGGTCAACGGTTTCTGGCTTCTGGTTTTCCGGATAGCCCCCTCGGTTGATTTTGCAACGTTCTGGGATATGGCGTGCCGAATGTCGGGTGCTTATTCCGTGGAGAATCATTATGTGGCATTGTTTCCGCATATTTTCGGTTACAGTTGGTTTTTGAGCCTGTTTCTCAAGCTTTTCTGCCAATCAATTGCAGTGGCAGTGATACTGAATCTGCTGCTGTCGTTGGCCGCCGGGTTACTGATCTATGCAATGCTTTTCAGAGCATATGGGGAAGAATCAGCGGCATTCGGTTTCCTCCTTTGGACATTTTGCCCTTCAAAAATGATTTTCAATGCAATGGTGCTTTCAGAACCTTATTATACGGCCTTGCTTCTGATTTTCTTCTGGATTTCGCAGCAGGTGGACTGTTCCGGGAAAGCCCCGGTTGTAATGGGCATTCTCAGCGGCTTTGTTTTGCGCTTCATCAATACGGCAAGACCGATTGCTTTGATACCGGTGATTGCGTATGGTATATGGCTGATTCTCTTAAAAGGCTGCAAAAAGCAGACAACTCTGTATGCAGCTTGCTTTCTGTCGGTTTATTTTGCTTCCGGATTGTTATGGAACGGATATATGACGGAAAGATTAGGGGAACAGCCTGCGGCAGGAGTGCCCGGATACAGTATATATGTCGGATTCAATACGGAAACGGGAGGAGAATATTCCGATTCCGATATGGACGAACTGATTGACCTGTATTACGGTGATGGGCATTCTGCACCGGAGGCCCAGCAGATTATGTTCGAACGGGCAAAAGAACGGATTTTTTCCGGCAATATCGAATGGGGAAGGTTGCTCGTCAGCAAGTTCCGGGCTTTTCTGGGAAATGACGAAGCAGGCGCATTCTACGCATCTGAGGCTCTTCCCCCAAAGGAATATTCTGCCCTTTGTATCGTCAGCAATATCTATTATTATTTTTTGATTTTTCTGGCACTTTCTGCTACACTGAAAACAGTGAGAGTCGGTGAATTCGATGTCCTTCAGACGATTCCGATTTTCGTAATCGGTCTGATTCTTGCACAGATGCTGGTCGAAGTTGCCGGCAGATATCACTATTCCATAATCCCTATGCTTGTTCTTGTTGTGGCGTCGAAAAGGAGAAGACAATGGTTACCTGGTTGATGGAGTCAACAGCCGGAAAGTTCATACAGACATTCTGCATCTCCATGCTGCCGATTGTGGAGCTTAGAGCGGGTCTTCCCTATGGGATTGCCCTGGGCTTGAAGTACCCGGTTGCCCTTCTGGCAGCGATTCTCGGGAATATGCTTCCGGTTCCGTTTATTATTTTCTTTATAGAAAAGATTTTTCTGTGGATGCGCAGAAATATGCCGAAGCTGGATGGCATTGTTACGAAAATGGAAAACAAGGCAGAATCAAAGCGCGAAACAATTGAAAAATACGGCTATTGGGGTCTGCTGGTTCTTGTGGCAATCCCGCTTCCCGGAACTGGTGCCTGGACGGGTTCCCTTGTTGCAGCTTTGCTTCAGCTGAAGCCGTCAAAGGCATTTCCCTGTATTTTCGCAGGCGTCCTGATTGCGGCAGCTATTATGACAGGCATTACATTTGGAGCCATCCGGATACTGTAAAACAGCAGATGAAAAGAGCACTGCTTCATTGGAAGTAGTGCTCTTTTGTCGTTTCCGGAAGCCCGGAATTTTCAAAAAGTTTGTCAACGCAGTGGTTTTGCCAATCATAAATTTTCACGGTATCGCGAATGGCCTGAACGTTGGAAACCCACTTGTCGTATCCCAGATGCCAGTGTTCCCTGTCTCTTACGGCATCCTGTTTGAGAAGTGCCTCGTATGCATCTGTTTTCTCAAGAACCCGTTCATTGGAAAGAACCGTGTTATATACCTGAGAATAGCGAGTCAGAAAAGCATCGAGGAAAACATCGCTTTTCATCATTGCCTGAAACAGTTCGGAAGTAATCTCGTTGGAATGTACTTCGTATTGCTTCAGATTGTAGAAGGTATCCCAGGGATCTTCCGGATAGAACATGGCATGATCCAGATCAAAATAGGCAAATCGCCACTTTTCATCTCCGGCCTTGAAAATCTTTACGTTGGAAAACAGATCAGAATTTCCGGAGGCCCCTTCCATGATGAGCCAGTCAATGTAGGAAGAAAGATCCATTACCGAAGCAATGTGCTCCAGATTTTCCGGATTACTCACATCGTTCTCTCGAATAAAATCAATGACATCGGAACAGAAGCCGCAATTCTTTTCGTGAAAAGATTTGCAAATCTGAAGCTCGGATTTTTTTACGCCGTAGAAAGAAGCGAGATTGGCATCATTTATGTTTTCTTTGATAGCGTAGATTCCGTTGTATTCTCCGTTGATATAGAGAATGCAGAACTTTCCGTGCTGCGTATAAACGGAGTCCGTCATTTCCCGGCATAAATCCTGCCATATTTCGGCATTGAACATCCGGTTGATGGAATCCTGCCCGGCATGAAGATTCAGTGAGGAATAGTCGGAAAAGCCGGAATTAAAAACATCGAAGGAAAAGTCTTTCTCGCAGTAGGAATCGCGGAAGAATACGTCATAACTGATTTTCGCAACTTCCAGAAGACTTCCCTGACCGGCCAGCTTGACGCCGCAGTTGGTGGAAAAGCACCTGCCTCCGTCATAGAGTGTGATATTTCCGGGAGTTTCAAATTCCTTGTTTACGTCGGTGAAGACATAGCTGCGAATAAACTGAATACGGGAAGGACTGTCCGTTACCAGGCTTAGAACCGGGAGCGAAAAACCTTCGTTGATAATGTAGGTAAGCGAAAGCGGATAGGAACGAATGCCGTCTTCCTCCACTGCCACTGCCCGGACAACACAGGTATGGTCAATGGTGAAGGGGTCAGAGTAACGGTGACTTTTCAGGGTCGGAAGAGAACCGTCCAGTGTGTAGTAAATATCTCCCGGGGCGGACAGACGCACTTCAACGGAATCTGTATTTTCATACACGCCGTCGTCACCCACGAGCTCGGGAATCTCAGATATAAAGTGCTTTCCGTCCCGATTTCGGTAACCGGGCGTTGCTTCCTCAAAGTAGCAGGGGAGAGATTCTCCTTCCATTCTTCCGACGGTACAGTAATAGGGGAACCTGGTCCAGGAAATCCAGTCTAAAACGCTCTCCCCATCTGTAAGACAGATGGTTTCGTCTCCGGCGGAGATCCCGAAGTCCGGAAAAATCTGGTACAGAGTTCCGGGGGATATTGTCCCGGAAAGAGGGAACTTGGCCAGATCCTTCTTGGTATCTGTCAAAAACAAACCTTTCAGGCTGACAGGCTCGGTCCCGGCATTTCGGATCTCTATCCAGTCAGGTTCCGAATAGTCAGGATCATAATTGATACCGTAGGCACTTGCTTTGATTTCACTGATCTGCAGTTCAATGGAGGGCTCTGCACAGGCGTCCAGAGCCTTTTCTTCCGGAACTGTCGGCAATTCTTCGATTGGCTCTGTCTCCGGTTCAAGGGAATAATCTGCTGCGGGAGTGGTTACGGGTACAGCGTTTTCCGCCGGCGTCGGGTAAGAGGAAACTTCGGAAACGTCAGGAGAAGCATTGCCGCAGGCACAGAGCAGAACAGCAGAAATAACAAGAACGAAACACAGGCATTTTTTCATAGGAGGATTCCTTTAATAAATACTTCAATCCCGATACCAATCAGGAGAATGCCGCCGAGAACAGAAGCCTTTTTCGCCAGCTTCACGCCGAATCTCTTCCCGATGACAAGTCCTGCCACACAGATGAAGAAGGTCACAACTCCAATGATGACCGACTCGGCAATCGCTTCTCGTAAGAGGTAATCGGAAATAGTGAATCCTACAGAAAGAGCATCAATGGAGGTGGCAATCCCCTGAATCAGGAGTCCGGCAAAACCTACAGGCGAAGAACCTTCTTCTGTTTCTCCCGGGCGGACCCCCTCCAGCAGCATTTTTCCGCCGATATAGCAGAGCAGAATCAGCGCGATCCAGGGAATAAACTTCTGAAAAGCGGAAAAGGTTTCCGCTATGGTATGGACGCAAATCCAGCCCGCCAGGGGCATAAGCATCTGGAAAATACCGAATACACCGGCAATTTTCACTATTCGGTCGGACTCCATATCCGGCTCATGAAGCCCGTTTGCCAGAGAAACGGAAAAAGCATCCATGGCAAGCCCGATGCCGAATGCAAAGGAATTAAAGAGAAACAGGAAACGGGAATTCATGTTATATCCTTTGAATCATCAGTTTTTAACGATTATAACACAATAGAGAGCGGAACAAAAGCATCCGTTGAGCGTGACAGGAAAGAAAGCTCGAAAGAGGCCTTTGTCTTTACATATCCGCATTTGATGATATAATAACTCTGTATGAAAAAATATTGGATTTTGATGTTAATAGTCCTCCAGCCGATTCTGGACATCATCGCATTCTGGACGGCTTCCACAGCTGGTACTGTAGCCGGGTATGTCCGGCTGGTTATGATGCTCGCACTGGCTCTGTATGCACTTTGGTGTAACAGAAATAACTGGAGAATCTGGGCTGCTTTTGCCCTTGTGGCATTGATTTTCAGCCTTCATGTTCTGAACGGATTCCGCGTGGGCTATTTGTCCCTGAGCCGCGACCTGAACTACATTGCCCGCGTGGCATTCATGCCGGTGATGGCAATTTGCTTCTGCTTTTTGCTGAATGATGAAGAGGCCAGAAAACAGGTTGTCAACGGCCTTCTGATGAATGCTTTCCTCATATCGCTGATTATTGTGATTTCCTATATCACACGTTCCTACACATACACTTACGGGGAAGGCCTCGGTATTTCCGGGTGGGTTACATCGGACAACCGTTGCTGCCACAGCGATATTCTGTCTACCCTCTGCGTGTTTGTCGCCTGGTACTCTCTGAAGTCCGGGAAGCCGTGGGTAAATATTATTCTGCCCTTTGCCCTGATGGCACTGCTCATTACGAATGCTACGAGAGCCTGCTATACGACGCTGTATGCCATCTCCTTTGGATTTGCAGCCTTTTCGCTTTTTCAGCCGCTGATTCTGAAGCAGAAGATTACCCGTTCCCGCTATATCACGACGGCAGCACTGGTTTGTGTCGGAGTTTTATCCTTTATACTGTATCCCTATACTCCGCGGGCAAAGGAAGAGGCATATAAAAGCGCTTTCCAGAGCACGACGGAAGAAGATTTCATTGAAAGAATGAATGATATGGGATATGACATCTGCAGCATGACGCTGGAAGAAAAGCTGAATGATCCCGTAGTGCTGGAAGAACTGCGCATTTACTACAACCGCTTTATTGGCTTCGGTATTACCCAGATGACGGACAGATTTGCCTTTGAAGATGTTCTGAGAAAATATGACGGTTCCGTCAGCGGCGGTTATCTTGGAAATATCCGGAAGCAAAAAGAAGTTTACGCGTCCCTCATTTTTGACTGTGTTGACCCTCTGACGCGCTTTACCGGATTTGAAATCGCGCAGCTGGGGAATGATATGATTGTGGATATGGAGAATGACTACACTTCCATATACTGTTATTATGGCTATCTTGGCCTGTTTGCTCTCGTTGCGGGGATTGCCTGGATGTTCTTCCGGATTCTGAAAACCCTGTTCTCAGACTTCCGAAGCGCACTGACGGACTGGAATTTTTGCCTGTTGGCCGTGTTTTGCATCCAGCTTGGGCTTGCCTATTTCTCGGGAGCTATGTTCCGCCGTCCCAATGCCTCTTTTTATTTTGCGTTGGTCGTCGGGCTTTTGTTTTACGCTACCGGCAGTAAGATAACGGCAGGGGAGAATGCGGACATATGAAGCTTTCAGTGATTGTCCCTGCCTACAATGCGGCACACTGCCTGAGAACCTGTCTGGACAGTCTCGCCTGCCAGAATCTGGAAGATTGGGAAGTCATTATTGTAGATGACGGTTCTGCGGACGAAACCCCGCAGATCATCCGAGAATATGAATCACGGTATCCGCAGCTGTTCCGTTCCATCACGCTGGAAAACGGTGGGCAGGGGCGGGCAAGAAATATTGCGCTCGCTTCTGCAAAGGGAGAATACATCGGCTTTGCAGACAGTGACGATACCGTTTCCCCGGACATGTTTCCGAAGATGCTGAAAAAGGCATATGCGGAGCAGGCAGATCTTGTCATCTGCGATTTTCTGCGGATTGATAACTTCGGAGAACACTATGAACCGGCAAGAATGCAGAATCATCCCCTGGCCGCCACGGGGCCTGTCTGGAACAAGCTGTTTCGGAGCAGCCTGATTGGCGATACCCGTTTTTCGGAAGGGCTGTGGTATGAAGACTTCTGCTTTTCTGCGGAAATGCTTATCAAATCCCGAAAGACGGTCTATATTCCGGAACCTCTGTACCGCTACATCTGCGGTCACAGCTCCACGATGTTCAACACCAATTCCCGAAAGAATCTGGATATCCTCAGAGTTTTTGATGAGCTGAAGGAGTTCCTTCAGCAGAAAGGTCTGGAAGCCGATCTGGATTTTCTGGCCATCAATCATATTCTCCTGGAAGCAATCAAGAGGGTAAACGCGCAGGATACTCCGGAAAAGGATGAGGTAATTGCTCAGCTTCGAGATTATGTCCGTCACCAGATTCCGTCCCTTCATTCCTGCAGCGCATTTCGGAGCGAAACGAGAAACCGCAGAATTATTATGTGGATGAATTATCATGGTATGGAGAAATTTGCCGGAAGGATTTTGAAGATCAGATGAAACTCAGCATCGTAATCCCAGTATTCAATGTGGAAAAATATCTGGCGGACTGTCTGGATTCCGTCCTCTTTCATGATATTCCGGACTACGAAGTCATTGTGGTCAATGATGGTTCCACGGATTCCAGCCCAGAGATTCTGAAGAAATATGCCGACAGATTCCCGGAACTTCTTCAGGTAATCACAACGGAAAACGGCGGCGTGGGCAGTGCCAGAAACAAGGGCATGGAAATAGCAAAAGGAAAGTATGTCCTGTTCCTTGACAGTGATGACAGCTATGCGGAAGGGGCGATTCCCGAAATCCTCTCCCAGTGCGATGAAGACTTTGATATCTGCTTCTTCGATGCTGCAGCAAAAAATGAAAGCGGCAAGATTATCGGTCGGGTAATCGGTCCATCTGTGGTCGGGGAGTTTACCATGGAAACAAACCCGGCGGTGATTTTTGTCCAGCCCTCCACCTGGAATAAAATATTCCGCCTCAGCCTTTTCACAGATCATAATATTTTCTTCCCCGGCAGTGTCTGGTACGAGGATCTGTGTACCATTCCCAAGCTGTATATTCACACGGACAAAATGATTTATGTCGAGAAGCGCTGGTATAACTATATGCAGCGCAGCGGCTCTATCATGAACTCCCGGATGAAGCTGGAACGCAATCTGGAGATCATCTCTGCCTGTGAGAATCTGATTGAGTATTATAAATCGCAGGGAGTTTATGAACAGTATTATCGCGAGCTGGAATATGCCGTGTTCTACAATGAACTTCTCTGCAGTATCGACAGAGTGAATATGGCGGATCAATCCTCACCGGTTCAGGATAAGCTCCTGGATTGGTATCTGGAAAAGTTCCCTGATTATAAAAACAACAGATACATCTCAGAAATGCCCTGGAAGTATCGTCTCCTGTTTTCACTGATTCTGAAGAGGAAGTACGGATTTCTTCATTTATTGGTGAAGCTGAATGATATCAGGCACAGATAAGGAAAGTACAAATGAGCAGAAAACCGAAAAATTTGGAAAACAGCCCCGAAATCAACCCGAGAGAAGAAAGCATCCGGGGAACCTACGAATGGATTCAGTCCCTGGTTACGGCTCTGATCACCTGCGTTTTTTTGTTCCTGTTTCTGTTCCGGGTAATCGACGTCAAGGGCACTTCTATGTTCCCGACGCTGAATGACGGGGATAAGATGCTGGTTTCCGGTGTAATGTATAAGCCGAAAAACGGGGACATCGTCGTGTTCAAAAAGGACGCCTATGATCCCAATAAAGCTCTGGTGAAGAGGGTAATTGCTACTGAGGGTCAGGAGGTCAATATCGACTTCGACACCGGAGAAATCTGGATTGACGGCGAGCTTCTGGAAGAGGACTATATCGCCGATCTGACCTTGACGAAACTGGACTTTATCGGCCCGGCGGAAGTGCCGGAAGGCTGTGTGTTTGTTATGGGGGATAACCGGAATATGTCTATTGACAGCCGGAAAGCAGAAATCTCCATGGTGGATGAGCGCCTGATTCTGGGCAGAGTGTATGCTGTGATTTTCCCGATTGAAGAAGCGAAGATTCTATATCAATGAATGAAAACGGATTTGAAAAAATAAATATTCAATGGTATCCGGGGCACATGACGAAGGCCCGGAGAATGATTGAGGAGAATATTTCTTCGGTCGATGCCGTCTGTGAAATCCTCGATGCCAGAATCCCCAATGCCAGCGGAAATCCGGATATCCGGACCCTCTCGGAAGGAAAACCGAGGATGATTATCCTGAACCGGGTGGATTTGGCAAACCCGGAAATTACGAAGCAGTGGAGAGAGTTTTTCGAGTCTCAAGGCTTTGCGGTGATGGAAACGGATGCCAGGAGCGGGAAAGGCGTCAATGCCTTTGTTCCGACGCTGCGCAGACTACTGGCAGACAGAATCCGTTACTACGAGGAAAGAGGACAGACGGGCCGTTGTCTCCGTGTCATGATCCTTGGTATCCCGAATGTCGGCAAAAGCACCTTTATCAACAAGGTGGCAGGGCGAAAAGCGGCAATTGCAGGCGATAAACCGGGCGTCACCAGAGGAAAGCAGTGGATCAATATCGATCAGGGAATGGATCTCCTGGATACTCCGGGGATTCTTTGGCCCCGTTTTGATTCTCAGGAAGTCGGAGAACTTCTTGCGGTAACCAATGCCATCAAGACGGAAGTGTTCGACGTGGAGACGCTGGCTGCCAACTTCATGCTGAGACTCAGCAGATACTGCCCGGAGGCTATTCAGGAGAGGTACAAGTTTACGCCGGACCCGGAAGCCAACGGCTTCGAACTTCTGGAAGAAGCAGCAAAGAAGCGCGGTATGCTGATTTCCCGGGGAGAATACGATATCAACCGCATGGCCAATACTCTTCTGAATGAGTATCATGAGGGAAAGCTCGGAAGAATCAGCCTGGAGGTTCCCAATGAATAGGTATATCTGCGGTGTGGATGAGGCCGGGCGTGGCCCGCTTGCCGGGCCGGTGTGTGCGGCGGCGGTAATCCTTCCGGAGAATTGCGTGATAATTGGCCTGAATGATTCTAAAAAACTGTCCGAAAAGAAGCGGGAAGAGCTTTTTGACGAAATCTGCGAAAAAGCAGTCAGTTATGGAATTGCTTTTGCTTCGGTAGAGGAAATTGAAGAGTACAATATTCTGGAGGCAACGTTTCTGGCAATGAACCGGGCAATCAGCGAGCTCAATCCCCCGGCAGAAGAGGCGCTGATTGACGGGAACAGGAACAAAGGAATTCAGATTCCATCCAAATGCATTGTCCACGGCGATGCACTGATTCCTTCAATTTCTGCGGCGTCCATTCTTGCCAAGGTCACCAGAGACAGATTCATGGTGGAACTTGCCGTGCAGTATCCCGACTACGGATTTGAAAAGCACAAGGGCTACGGTACCGCAGCGCATTATGAGGCAATTCGCAGACTCGGCCCCTGCCCGGCGCATCGCCCCACATTTCTGAGGAAAATGCACTGATGGATTCTCGGGAACTGGGAACTTACGGAGAGGAGCAGGCAGCGCTCTATCTCCGCAGCAAGGGCTACGATATCATAAAGATGAATTTCCGCTGCCGGACGGGAGAGATTGATATTATCGCTTCCGACAGTGACTATCTGGTATTTGCAGAGGTGAAGCTGCGAAAAAACAGCAACTACGGAACCGCAGCGGAATATGTGATGTATTCCAAACAACGCAGAATAATCAGCGCAGCCAGATACTGGCTTGCCGGGAAAAAGCTGGAAAAACAGCCTCGCTTTGATGTAGTTGAGGTAATTGCTCCCCAGGGGGAAAAAGAAAAGCCGAAAATCAATCATATTGAGGATGCTTTTAATTATGGCTCTGTATACAATCGGTGATTTGCATCTTTCCCGCAATTCCGACAAACCGATGGATGTGTTCGGGAAAACGTGGGAGAATCATGAACAGAAGCTGATTCAGGGATTTTCATCCCTTACGGATCAGGACACGGTGGTAATCTGTGGGGATCTTTCCTGGGCGGAGAGCATGTCGGAGAGCCTGGAAGATTTTCGGTTTCTGGATTCTCTTCCGGGAAAGAAGATTATTCTCAAAGGAAATCATGATTTCTGGTGGAGCACTGCGGCAAAAACAGACAGGTTTTTCAAAGAAAACGGGATTAACAGCGTGCAGATTCTCCACAACAATTCGTTCCCTCTCGGAGAGTACGCAATTTGCGGTTGCAAGGGCTGGTTTTATGATCTGGACAACAAGTTGCTGGCAAGAGAATGTGCGAGACTGAAGCTGTCTCTTGACAGTGCCGGAGAAAAGCAGAAGCTGGTATTTCTTCATTATCCTCCGGTTTTTCGGGATTTTCATTGTGATGAGATTCTGGAGCTCCTGAAGTCATACGATGTCCGTCTTTGCTGTTACGGGCATATCCATGGAGGAGCACTTTCCTCCGTTTTCAATTCCTGGAAGGAACGCTGCCGATTTTGTTGCGTTTCTGCGGATTATATCAATTTCTCCCCGGTTAAGCTCAATTTAGATTGATTTTATATTGAATTTCTGCTATCATATCAAATTGCTGATTTATTAAATTTATTGGAGGATTCCTCATAATGCTTCTGACGAAATCGGAAAAGAAAGAAAACAGAATTGAATTTACTGTCCAGTCTGACGCAAAAGAATTTGACGAGGCTGTTCATAAGATTTACCTGCAGGAAAAGGGAAAGATTGCCATTCCCGGATTCCGCAAGGGTAAGGCACCGCTTGCCATCATTGAAGGCATGTACGGGCCGGACGTTTTTTATCAGGGAGCTCTGGAAGAGCTTGCGCAGGATGCATTTCAGGCCGGTATGGATCAGGGAAACATCAAGATGATCGGCCAGCCTGCTATCGTGCTGTATGATGTCACCCCGGATCGCTGCGCTCTTTATACGTTCTCCGTGGAAGCTTACCCCGAAGTCGAGCTGGGTGAATACAAAGGCCTGGAAGTAACGAAGCCCGATGTCAAGGTCAGCAAAGCGGAAGTTGACGAATACATCGAAAACAAGCGCAAGCAGAACAGCCGTATGATTACCGTAGAAGACCGCCCTGCAAAGCTCGGCGACACCTGCAACATTGACTTTGACGGTTTCCTGGACAAGGAGAAGACGGATCGTTTTGACGGCGGCAAGGCAGAAGGCTACGATTTGGAACTTGGTTCCAACTCCTTCGTTCCCGGATTTGAGGATCAGATCGTCGGAATGAACATCGGCGAAGAGAAGGATATCAGCATTACCTTCCCTGAGGAATATGTGGAAGATTTGGCCGGAAAGGATGTCGTCTTCGCAGTCAAGCTCAATGAGATAAAGGAAACCGAGCTTCCTGCTCTGGATGATGAGTTTGCAAAAGACGTGTCGGAATTTGACACCCTGAAGGAATATAAAGACTCCGTCAAGAAGGAACTTCTCGAGCAGAAGGAAGCGCAGGCAAAGGTTGCCCTTCGCAATGAAGCCATTATTAAAGCTTGCGACAACATGAAGGCGGAAGTTCCCGAAACCATGGTAAAGGCGCATATTGATGCCATTATCCGCAACTTCGCTGCCAATTATGGCGTCAATGATCCTGAAATTGCCACGGAAACCCTCGCTTCCATGATGGGTATGGATGAAGAAACCATGAATACGGCAGTTCGTCCCTCCGCAGTGAATGAAGCAAGAACGGAACTTCTCGTCAATGCCATCATTGAAAAGGAAGGCATCAACCCGACGGAAGAAGAGCTGGATGAGTACATAGCCAAGGTCGCAGAAACCTCCGGAGCAACGGCAGACCAGATGAAGCAGTATTTCGGCGTTGAGTATATCCGCGACCAGTATATGAAGGACAAAGCCCTGGAGCTTGTTGCCGATTCTGCTGTTGTCAAGGCGCCTGCCAAGAAGTCAGCCAAGAAGTCTGCAGCTGAAGAGCCCAAGGCAGAAGAAGCTGCTCCGGCCGAGGAAGCAGCGGAAGAAAAGCCCGTAAAGAAGCCTGCAGCGAAGAAGCCTGCAGCAAAGAAGACGACGAAGAAAGCAGAAGAGGAAAAGAAAGAGGATTAACAATGTCTCTCGTCCCCTATGTAATTGAACAGACCTCCCGTGGGGAGCGTTCCTACGACATATACTCCCGCCTTCTGAATGACAGAATCATTATGCTCTCAGAAGACGTCAATGAGACTACGGCGAGCCTGATTGTAGCGCAGCTCCTTTATTTGGAAGCGCAGGACCCGGATAAGGACATCCAGTTCTATATCAACAGCCCCGGCGGAAATATCAAAGACGGCATGGCCATTTATGATACCATGCAGTACATCAAGCCGGATGTTTCCACGATTTGCGTAGGAATGGCCGCCAGCATGGGTGCATTCCTCCTTTCCAGCGGAGCCAAAGGGAAGAGAATAGCCCTTCCCAATGCGGAAATCATGATTCATCAGCCTCTGGTACAGGGCATGCAGGGTCAGGCTACGGATATCAAAATCCACGCCGATCACCTCCTCGCCACGAAGAACCGCCTGAACCGAATCCTTGCCGAGAATACCGGGAAGACTCTTGAAGAAGTCGAACGCGACTGCGAGCGGGACAATTTCATGACTGCCGAGGAAGCAAAGGAATATGGCCTTATTGATAAGGTGATCTACAAAAGATAACTTTTTAAGGGGGACGCAAGTTCCCCTTATTACGCTATTTCAGGAGTAATTATATGCCAAAGACAAACAGCAATATTCGATGCTCATTTTGTGCTAAACCTCAGAATCTGGCAGATCGTCTCATTGCCGGAAACGGAGCCTATATCTGCGATGAGTGCATTCGCATGTGTATGCAGATTATCGGGGAAGATGTTTCTGCACCCGCGTCATCAACGGGAAGAAAGACGCCGGCAAGCTCTTCACTGGATTTCAGCAAGCTGCCGAAGCCCGCGCAGATCAAGGCACGCCTGGATGAGTATATTATCGGCCAGGAGAAAGCAAAAATTGTTCTCTCCGTAGCTGTATACAACCACTACAAGAGAATTCTCCACGGAACGGAAAGCGACGTCGAGTTACAGAAGAGCAATGTGCTCCTGATAGGTCCTACGGGTTCCGGGAAAACATTGTTTGCCCAGACGCTGGCCAGAATGCTGGACGTTCCCTTTGCCATTGCCGACGCTACTACCCTGACGGAAGCCGGCTATGTCGGTGAAGATGTAGAGAATGTTATTCTGAAGCTTCTGCAGGCGGCCAACTTTGATGTGGAGCGTGCCGAGCGGGGAATCATTTACGTGGATGAAATCGACAAGATTTCCCGCAAAAGCGAGAATGTCTCCATTACCAGAGATGTCTCCGGAGAAGGTGTTCAGCAGGCACTGCTGAAGCTCGTGGAAGGGACGGTTGCCAATGTTCCCCCCAATGGCGGCAGAAAACATCCCAATCAGGAATTCATAAAAGTGGATACCAGAAACATCCTCTTTATCTGCGGCGGAGCCTTTGACGGTCTGGACAAGATCATCGAGAAACGGACGAGCAAGAGTTCTATCGGCTTTGATTCCGATCTGGATTCTTCCCGTGAAAAGGATACCGGAGAACTCCTGAGTATGGTTCGGCAGGATGACCTTCTCAAGTTCGGAATTATCCCGGAGCTGGTGGGCCGTCTCCCCGTCATATCCGCGTTGGATTCTCTGACGAGAGACGATATGGTGCGCATCCTTACGGAACCGAAGAACTCCATGGTGAAGCAGTATAAGGAACTGATGAACTATGACGGCGTTGAGCTGGAATTTGAAGAAGCCGCACTGCAGTCGATTGCAGACGAAGCAATCAACAAGAAAATCGGGGCCCGTGGTCTCCGTTCTGTGATGGAATCTATTATGACGCTTGTCATGTATGAGGTTCCCAGTGATCCGGGAATCAAAAAAGTCATCATTACCGAGGACTGTGTGAAGAACGGAACAGATCCTGAAATTGTCAGATAAGCGAAGAATACAGATGGATGAAGTAAATAAAGAAAAAAAGAATACATTATTCCCCATGATTGCCCTCCGCGGGGTGAGCGTTTTTCCCGGGCAGCTCTGCAGTTTTGATATTGAACGCAAGGCTTCTGCAGAGGCAGTGTCCGTTGCCAATAAGTTTGACAGAATTCTTTTTGTTGCACAGCAGAAGGATCCGGGCGTAGATATTCCCAATCCAGAGGACGTTTATTCCATGGGAACGGTTTGCCGCATTCGGCAGGCATTGCAGCTTCCGGGTACTTCCGTGAGCCGTATAATGGTAGAAGGACTTTACAGAGCTGTCGGCGAGGAGATCCGAACCGGCGGAAAGTTCTGCACGGCAGTGGTTACCCGCGTGGACGAAAAGCCGGAAAGAATCTCTGAAACCAGAAAAGAAGCCCTGATGCGAAATTGCATCGATTTATATGATGAGTATCTGAGCAGTGCTCGGGAGGCACCGCAGGAGCAGATTATTAACCTCCTCAGCAACCCGGAACCGTCCTTTATTGCAGACTATATTTCCCAGAATGTGGCCTTGCCAATCAATGATAAACAGGAACTTCTGGAGGAGCTTCGCCCCTGCAGGCGCCTGGAAAAGCTCATTCGGATTCTGAACCGTGAACTGGACATAATGTCCATAGAGAAGGAACTGAATGATGCGACGAATGACGCCATGCAGCGCTCTCAGAGGGAATACTATCTCCATGAGCAGATGCGGATTATTCAGGAGGAATTGGGTGACGGTTCTTCGGAAGATGACATTGTGGAGTACAGAAAAAGAATCAATGCGCTCCCGGTGTCCGAGGAGATTCGTAAGAGACTCCTGAAGGATGTGAATCACCTGAGCAAAGAACCCTTCGGTTCTTCGGAAGCCTCGGTCACAAGAAGCTATCTTGAGACGGTTCTGGAACTGCCATTCGGTAAATACAGTAAAGAAACAGTTAACATAACGCAGGCAAGAAAGACCCTCGACAGAGAGCATTACGGCCTGGAGAAGGTGAAGGAGCGCATCCTGGAGTATCTGGCGGTCCGTCAGCTCTCTCCGGAAATCAAAGGAGGTCTTCTTTGCCTGGTTGGCCCTCCGGGAACCGGAAAAACCAGTATTGCCCAGTCCGTTGCCAATGCAACGGGGCGTAAGCTGGTCCGCGTCTCTCTTGGCGGAGTCCATGACGAAGCAGAAATTCGCGGCCATAGAAAAACCTATGTCGGCTCTATGCCCGGCAGGATTATGACGGGGATTATTCAGTCCGGTGTTTCCAATCCTCTGATGGTGATGGATGAGATTGACAAGCTCGGTTCTGATTACCGGGGAGATCCGGCTTCCGCTCTTCTTGAGGTTTTCGACGGAGAACAGAATGTAACCTTCCGGGACAATTATCTGGAGATTCCTTTTGACCTCTCCGATGTGTTCTTTATTACCACGGCCAACACTACGGATACAATTCCCAGAGCACTTCTTGACCGTATGGAAATTATAGAGCTCAGTTCTTATACCGATGAGGAGAAGAAGCAGATTGCAAAGAAGCATCTTCTTCCCAAGCAGAGAAAGAAGCACGGCCTTACGCCTGCCCAGCTGAAAGTCAGCGACGCCGCACTTTCGGAAATTATTGCCTCTTACACGAAGGAATCCGGCGTTCGCGTTCTGGAGCGTAATATTGCCAAGCTTTGCCGTCGTACTGCCGCTTCCATTGCGGAAAAAAATGCGCAGTCCGTTTCGGTTACGCCGGCCAATCTTAAGTCCCTTCTGGGACCTGCCAAGGTGAAGCCGGAAGAAAAACGCACATTTGATACGGTAGGGCTTGTCAGAGGTCTTGCCTGGACGGAATCCGGCGGAGAAGTTCTGGACTGTGAAGCGGTATCTCTGGAAGGAACGGGGAAACTGGAACTGACGGGGAATCTTGGAGATGTGATGAAGGAATCTGCCAGAACGGCAATATCCTGCATTCGCAGCAGAGCGGATTCGCTGGGAATCGATCCGGAGTTTTATAAAAACAGAGATATTCATATCCACTTCCCGGAGGGAGCCATACCTAAAGACGGACCTTCTGCCGGCGTAACAGTGTGTACGGCAATTGCTTCTGCTTTGTCCGGCTGTCCGGCGCGCGGTGATGTTGCCATGACCGGAGAAATCACTCTTCGCGGGAGAGTGCTGGCCATCGGCGGCCTGCGGGAAAAGACCATGGCGGCTCTGCGTTCCGGTGCAAAGACAGTGATTATTCCCAAAGAGAACCAGACGGATCTGGAAGAAATCGATCCCCTGGTCCGGGAAAAGCTCAGCTTCGTTTTTGCCGAAACGGTGGATGACGTTCTTTCAGCTGCAATCCGATCTTTTCAGAACAAGGAGAATGTATGCCCTCCCTCAACTTCAATAACGTTAAATTCGTCAAGTCAGCTGCGGATCAAAAGCAGTTCATCCGCACCTCTTTAAAAAAGGTCGTTTTTGCCGGGAAATCCAATGTCGGGAAAAGCTCTGTTATCAACAGAGTGCTGAATCGCAAGAATTTTGCCCATGTCGGGAATACCCCCGGAAAGACGGTTCATGTCAACTACTTTGATGTGGACGGAAAGCTCTATCTGGTTGACCTTCCCGGGTACGGTTTTGCAGATGTTGCGAAATCCGAGAGGGACCGTTGGGGAGCTTTAATGGAAGATTACTTCCGCGAGTCTGAGAATATCAGCCTGGGAGTGCTCATTGTGGATTCCCGCCATGCCCCGACGAAGGATGATATTACCATGTGCAATTGGTTCCTGTCTTCAGAAAGGCCGTTTCTCGTTCTTGCCAACAAGGTGGACAAGCTTAAGTCTTCGGAGTTGGAACCGAATCTGCAGCAGATTCGGGAAAAGCTGAATCTGCCGGAAGAAATCCGCCTGATCCCGTTTTCTGCAGAAAAGGGGACGGGAAGGGAGCTTCTTGTTGCAGAAATTCTGAATCTTTGCTAATATAATCACATGGAACTGAATCCCAGCTTTCATTTGGAAAGCATTGTAAAAGACAAAAATGATCTCGTTGTTTTTGAAGGCCCCCTTTCTCTGATTCTCCTGCTCCTGCAGAAGAACAAAATTGAAATCCGGGACATCAGAATTTCCGAGATTCTGGACCAGTACCTGGCTTTTCTCAGTGAGATGGAGCGTATGGATCTGGAAGTCACTTCCGAGTTTGTCCAGATGGCGTCTTATCTGCTCCTCATTAAAACGCGTGAACTTCTGGTAACGGATGATGAACCTTCGGAGCTGGAGCTTCTGATGGAATCTTTGGAAGCGCTGAAGGCAAAGGACGCTCTCGCTGCGGTAAAGCAGGTGAGCCCGGATCTGCTGGAAGCTTACAAAACCGGCGCACTGCTTTTTTCCAGGCCGCCCGAACCGCTCCCCCGTTCCGCCGGGGAATACCGATATGCCATTGATCCTTTAGATTTGCTTCAGGCGCTCGGTTCAGTTTATCTGAATACCAGGGAGCGTCCGGTAGACAGGAACCTCATTGAGTCGGCGATGCCCCACAGGATTCCGTTCTCCATTCGCAGCAAGTCAACGCAGATTATCCGTCGCCTGCGGCAGAAGGAGCTTACGCTGAGCGAGCTGTATGCGGAATGCAGGTCCAAGTCGGAGCTGGTAGCAACTTTTGTGTCCGTGCTGGAGCTGTGCTCTCACGGCAATATTGCCATTACGTCCTCCCCGGACGGTGTAGGATATCGCCTGCGCTTCACCGGAGGAGATATCGATGAAATCATAGAAAAGATTGAACGCGACTATGAATAACCTCGTATCTGCCCTGGAAGCAATTCTTTTTGCGGCAGGGGAACCAGTAAACATAGCGAGAATTTCTCTCGTGCTCCAGCAATCGGAAGAGGCTGTTCTTGATGCTTATCAGGCGCTGAATGAAGTCTTCGAATCGGAAGGTCACGGAATTCGGGCTGTACGTCTGGGAGAAAAGCTCCAGCTGTGTTCTCTGCCGGAATATGCCGATGTTATCAGCAGAACGCTGGAGTCCAGAAAGCCTCCAATGCTTTCCCCGGCTGCCCTGGAGACGCTCTCCATTGTCGCCTATTATCAGCCGGCAACGCAGGCTTATGTCAATAAGCTTCGCGGGGTGGACTCCTCCTACAGCATAGGTTCTCTCTGCGACAAGGGATTGATTGAATCAAAGGGCCATTTAGATGTGCCGGGTCGTCCTCTTTTGTATGTTACTACCGATTTATTTTTAAGAACCATGGGAATCAGCAGCTTGAAGGAGCTTCCGCCGCTGCCGGATATGCAGCAGAACGGAGCGATTGAAAAGCTGATGAGCGAAATAGAATCTCTGAAGCCCTCGAGTGATGTTGTCACTCCAATCCCGGGGCAGACTGTGATAGGTGAAAGCGATTGATTGTTCTTAAAATTCTTGCGATCATAATCCTCATCTGCATTCTGATCGGAATGATCAGGCTTGGAGTAAGCTTTGATTTTGTAGATGAAAAGCTGCGGCTTTCCCTGATTCTGGCAGGCTTGCGTGTTCAGGTAATTCCCCGCAAGAAGCCGAAGAAGGAAAAGAAGCCGAAGGAACCGAAGCCGGAAAAACCGGTGAAGGAAGAAAAACCGAAAAAAGAAAAAAAGCCGAAGCAGAAAAAGAAAAAGGCCTCCCTCCTTCATATTACGTTTGACGATGTTATCGCCATCCTGAAGAAGGTCATAAAAGGCCTGGGCAAGGTGACGGGCGGTTTCCAATGTAGCCGATTCCTGATGCATCTGACGGTTGCCGGCAAGGATCCTTACGATACGGCAGTTGCTTTCGGCAGAGTGAATGCAGCTTTGAATATTCTTGCTCCGATGTGTGATGAAAGATTCCATTGCAAAGATGTAGACGTCTGGACGGATATGGACTTTCAGGAGCGATTCCCCAGATTGGATCTGGGCGCAGATATTACGATTCGGATTCACTGCTTCTTCCGTATGCTGAACACGATTGTGTTCGGAGTTCTTGGTGTCGGTCTGAAGAATATCTTCCGTAACCTCTGGTTCAAGATTACCGACAGAAAAGAATATGACTACGAAGCGCAGCTTCGTCTGGAGAAGAGTGAAAAGATTCACGCATTGATAGACAGTATTAAAAACAAAAAGAACAATAAGGCCGACGGCGAGGCCGATTCCGAAAACAGTGAAAGGACTAACTAATCATGGCTAACGAAGAAAAGAAACTCAATCAGATTGGCGATTTGATGAACACGACGATGGAGAATGTCAGAAGCATGCTCCAGACGGATACCGTTGCCGGCGATCCTATCTACACTCCGGACGGTCAGACCCTCGTTCCAATCAGCAAGATTTCCGTTGCCTTTGGCGGCGGCGGTGTGGAATTCGGCAAGGCCAAAACGAGAAACGGTGAAAGACCTTACGGCGGCGGCAATACCACCGGCGTGAAGGTAGAACCCACAGGTTTCCTGGTAATCAAAGACGGCATTGTGCGTATGGTAAATGTAACGCCTCCTGCTTCCAATACGATTGACAGGCTTATTGATCTTGTTCCTCAGGTTATGGATCGGGTAGACGAGTTTATCAACAAGCAGAAATCCTGAGTTGGAAGAGAGAATTCAAAAGCTCATATCCGCGGCCGGCCTCATGTCAAGAAGGTCGGCCGAGTCTTTGATTTCCCAGGGAAAGGTAACGGTCAACGGCTATGTTGCCCGCTTGGGCGATAAAGCAGATCTGGAATATGATGATGTCATCTGTGACGGTGTGCATCTCAATTCCCAGAGCAAAAAGCTGTATGTGATGCTGAATAAACCCAGAGGCTATGTAACCACGATGTCAGACGAGAAGGGAAGGCCTGTAGTAACGGACCTGGTAAAAGATGCCGGAGAGCGTCTCTATCCGGTAGGACGTCTGGATTATAACTCGGAAGGTCTTTTGCTTCTGACGAATGACGGCGAGTTTGCCAATCGCATGATGCATCCATCGCACGAAGTCACCAAAACCTACCGCGTTCATGTGGCGGGCGAGGGAATTGCCCACAAGATTGCAGCGCTGGAGAAGCCGCTGAAGATTGACGGCGTCATGACGCGCCCTGCCAAGGCGGAACTGCTCGAGGACCGGGGGAACAATGCGGATATTCGCGTTACCATCAGCGAGGGGAAGAACCGGCAGGTGCGCCGCCTCTGTGAAGCTGCAGGATTAAAGGTCAAGAGTCTGACGAGAATCGCCGAAGGCCCCTTGAGCCTGGGCGCTTTAAAGACCGGTGCCTGGCGTTATCTGACCCAGGAAGAACTGAATAAGCTGAAGTAAAAAAGAGCCTCCGGGCTCTTTTTTTGTTAACTGTAACATAATTCAATAACCATAATTCAAATAACATAATATAATACACATAAAACAGATTACGTAACACATTACAGCACACGGATAGGAATGAAAACTGGTCGGTAATGCGGACTCTTCCTTGCATTGCTCTCGAAATGGAATATAATATTCCTGTTAATTATGCACAGGGGAGATGAATTAGTGATGATCGATAATCTGATGACGTCGAATGTTTATTATTTCCGTGGTGTTATTGTGATTGCCGGCACTTGCCTGCATCAGGTTTCTCCTTCCGGTCTGGCTGCTGTTGCAGCGGGAGCGGATCAGGTTTTTTCATTGTGTCTTGAGGAAACGCATATCAATATGGCAATAACGAAAATTGCGGCGATTCTCGGGACCGGGCAGGTCAGTGAAATCCGCTTTGTTTCTGTGGACAGATCTCCGCACTGCACGCAGATGCACTATATCAGACATGAGGTGGAAAGAACGCTTCCGGAACATGTTCCGATTCGTGACTTCGTTATTGTTAACGATGAAGTGACGGAACTTTCCGAGGAAGCAATTGACCTTTCCAAATCTCTGGCAAAACTGGAAATGATGGTATAAAAAATCCGGCCTTGAGCCGGATTTTTTATTTCTTCTTCTGTTCGCGGAACAGTAGTGCCAGGAGCCACAGCAAGAATCCTATCGGCGGAAGCAGGGGAATGAGATACAGGTAGTTCAGATCAAGGAAATCCCGGAACAACATCAGAATGGGATTGCCCTCCGGGTCATAGGTGAAGAAATAATTGGCTTCCACACCTGTGGTAGAACGGATCAGGAAGTTGATCAGATGAGCCGCCAGCGCAAGCCCGGCCAGCAGGGCAATGATTCCTAAAACGTCATTTCCCCGCGGCCGATAGAAGCCCAGTGTGTATACGAGGATTCCCTGCACGAATACAAGACCGTGAAATCCGTAATAGCCGATGGACATGCCGGAGAGCAGAGGAATCCCGCCGAAGCCGGGCGACGGCATCAGCAATGCCATCAGGGAACATAGGCTGGAAACGAAAAAAACGAAGCCAAGCAGTGTTCTCTTTTCTGAGAGAATGGCAGGCAGGCAGAGCAGGGAAGCCACCTGACACAGGGCAAACGGCAGTTCTTCCAAAACCGTGGTTTCATAATTCGGCGTGAGGACCAGAAATGCCTTGTAGCAAACGTAGAAGATACACATGAAAATGTAGTATCCGATCATGAATTTCTTCTTTTGATCTTTATTCCGTTTCTTTCCGATCAGGCTGAACAGCACAATCAGCAAAATCTGGAATCCGAACATCAGAAACCAGGCAGGAGTAAAGGAATCAATAATCATTTTATGCCTCAAATCTTATAGTTTATCAGTTGGAATAATGCTCACGGTAAAGGGGATTGCAGAGTCATTGACAAATAATGTTCCGGGGCCCGCATTTCCGGTTGATCGGACATAGCAGCCTGTGCTGCCGCCTTCGCAGGTAATGACCTCCGGACCCACAAGAGCAATGCTGCCTTCCGCTCGAAGGCTCAGAGGCCGCTGATCGTAGATTGCCTGATTTCCGAACTCATCCAGAACGCGGATTCGGACGCTTGCCATGTCGTAGGACGCTTCCTCCGTTAATTCGGAACGGGATATCTGAAAATCAAGATGCAGCTTCGTTCCGGGACTCCGGGTAACAGAAGCGATCACGTTCCCGTCTTCGTCTTTTGCATCGAAGCGCCAGACGGTGGCTTCCGTTCCCCAGTTACCGACGTAACGGGAATAGAGACGGTATCCGTCCTCGAACTTCAGCCCGTAGCGCACCATGCACCAGGCAAGCTTCAGCTTATACTGTACGGGAAGATTGGGAAGTCCGTAGAATTCTGCTGCCCTCAGGCAGCTGCGGATGCTTTCCGCTTCTGTTCTGTCCATTCCTTCCTGACTTTCCAGAAGATCTCCGATAAAATCGTTGATTTCTACGGGGCCGTCCGAATTCCGGAAGTTTCCGACAAAACAGTTGTTTTTGTACAGATCTACGGAAGCGCCGTTGGTGAAAGCATATACCGTGCCGATTTTCCCCGCAGGGTAATCTCCCAAATCCATACTGGAGCTGACTTCCAGAACAGGGGACTGATTGCCGAGACTGGCATAGACGGAAGCGGCAAGCTTCGGATTGCGGAATGCGTCCAGAACTCCGTGATAGCAGACTCTGTCACCGGACCCGAAGTCCTTGTGGGTGGGATAGTCAAACATACACCAGCCGAAGCAGCCAGCATGTTCTCCGCTGTTTTTGGCGGTATACTGCAGTCTGGCATGGCGCAAAGCATGCTCCTGCCGGTGCAGACTGCTGTCAAACGGCTTGGTAGGGAACATATGCCCGTTGCATTCGGAAATAATCAGCGCTTTGCTGCAATCGGGAGTTACTTTGTTTTTTGGCATACACGGCGAAGTAGTTCCGTCATGGGAAAAATCATTATAAGCATAAACATCTTCCAGAAGTCTGCTTTTTTCCAGAAAGCGGACGCCGGTCGTGGAACGCGTCGGATCCAGGCTATGAGCAATGGCGTTGGTCTTTCGGTAAAGTTCATCGTCATCCTGGCTCTCATTTATCCTGACACCGTAAAGAATCACAGAGGGGTGATTGCGGTACTGAAGAACCATTTCCCGGGTGTTTTCCAGAGCTTGCGCCTTCCACGATTCATCCCCCAAATGCTGCCAGCCGGGAATCTCGGTAAAAACGAGAAGCCCGAGCCTGTCGCAGGCGTCAATGAAGTATTGAGACTGCGGATAATGAGAGGTTCTGACGGCATTGCACTGCAGTTCTTCTTTTAAGATTCTGGCATCTTCCTCCTGCAGAGAACGGGGAGCGGCATATCCGATGTAGGGATATGACTGATGCCGGTTCAGCCCACGCAGAAAGGTTTTGTTTCCGTTGAGGTACAATCCGTCTTCCTTAAAAGCGATGGTACGGAAACCGAAACTGACTTCGCGGCAATCTCCGTTGGGAAGCGTCACTCTGCAGGTAAACAGTTTTGGAGAATCCGGTGTCCACGGTTCTGCTTTGGGAACAAAAAGAGTAATGTCATTGCCGTGCCCTTTGGCGAGGCAGCATTCTCCGTCGAGAATGAAAATATCTGCCGGCAGTGGAGCCGTGACCTGAACACGGACGCTGTAAACCGATGGTGTGGTAACAAAAATGTCTTCAATGTAGTCTTGCGGGCGAACATCCAGCCATACATCCCGGTACAGACCTCCATAAGTCAGATAATCGATGACAAATCCAAAGGGAGGGATATTCAGATTCTCCCGCGTGTCCAAACGGACCAGGATCTCATTGCGTTCCTCAAAATGAACCAGTTCCGTGATCTCAGCACGAAAAGAAGTATAACCGCATCGGTGAACGCATACTTCTGTCCCGTTAAAAAAGACCGTCGCCTCATGTGCGGCACCGTCAAATTGCAGGAACAGACGCTTTTGACGCCATTCCTTGGGAATTCTCAGATCTTTCCGGTAACTGCAAACAGTTTCATAATATTCAGGTGATGCGTAATGGAGGGGAACATTCTGGACTGTGTGCGGAATTCTGACGTCTTCCCAGCAGTTATCAGATTCCCGGAAACGGAACTTCCAGCCGTCATTCAGTGAAATCATGAGACTCTCCCTCGCTTTCAGATATTGTATGTTATTTTATCATCATTTCCCGACAATCACAACCAAGGAATCCGCCGGAAGAATTCTTGCATGGCAGATATTGAAATGGTATAGTGAAAATATATCTTGGAATGAAGGAACGGGAGACCTGTTGAAGAGTAAAGGCCTGAAAAATCTGATGCTGCTCTGCATATTTCTTTTGGTAGTAGCGGTTGCGGCAGTTTCCTTTGCTTTGGCAATCGGATCCATCCGGCAGGAAGAGAAGTTACCGGAACCCTCGGCTTCGTTTGATCCGGTTCCGGAGGATTCTCCTCCACCTCCGCCGGTCACGCCCCATCCCATCGGGGAAAAGAAGCTTACGGACGGAGGACTTGGGCCGGACATCTTTCTGCCTTCAGAGTTTCCGGGCACCGTCGTCTCCCTGAATTATATAACCCGGGACTATGCCTTCCGGGGAGAAACGGAGAAAACCATGCGGGTATATCTTCCCTTCGGATATTCCGCAGACAAAAGGTATGACGTTCTGGTACTCCTGCACGGTTATGGAGGAACGGAAGATTACTGGCTGGATGAAATCCGGTGGTATAACGATCCGGACTGGGGGACGGCCTATGAGGGTCATTTGCAGAACATACTGGATAATATGATTGCCAATCAGTTCTGTGAGCCGGTCATTGTAGTTTCGCCCACCTATTACCTCAATGATTCATGGAGAGAAACCGGGGATGTAACGTCCCGGGATGCGATTCAGTTTCGGTCAGAACTGGTGCAGGATATTCTCCCCGCCGTTGTTTCCAATTTCTCAACCTATGCGGAGGGAACGGGCAGAGAGTCTCTCACGAGAGCGAGAGACCACTTCGGCTTTATCGGTGCGAGCCATGGTTCTGTCATCGGTTCTTCCGGAATCCTTCCCTATGACCTGGATGTTTTTTCCTGGTTCGGCATTGTCTCCGGATATGAGAGCGCAGAAGCCTGGATAGAGAACTGCTGGGCAGGGAACGGATTTGATGACTTTCAGATCAATTATCTGTATTTTTCGGCAGGGGAAAAAGACTTCCTGCGTGATGAAACCGTCGGCGGGTACAGGGAATTCCAGTCCTGCTCCAAAATTGACGAAAATCGAATCTGCTATACGGAAATCCGGGATTCTGGTCATGAAGATATCGTCTGGCTGGATGCGGTTTACAACTGCCTTCTGGTTTTCTTTCAGAAATGAAAAGAACGGGCATTTACCCGTTCTTTTTTGATGATTCAGTGCGCATGAGGATGCGCCTTATTATATACGTCTTTCAGATCCTTCTGAACCAGATGCGTGTACATCTGCGTGGATGAAATGTCCGCGTGACCGAGCATTTCCTGAATTGCGTGGATGTCGGCACCGTTTTCCAGAAGGTGCGTGGCAAAGGAATGGCGGAGAGTGTGCGGGGTGATATCCTTGTCAATCTTTGCCATTTTGGCATAGTACTTGATAATCTTCCAGAATCCCTGACGGGACATTCGTTCTCCGGAAACATTTACGAAAAGAGCAGGCTCATTGTCTACGGCAATCATGCTGGGTCGAACGCGTTCCAGATATTCCCGCAGCGCCCTCACAGCACCGGGATACATAGGAATAAAACGCTCCTTACCCTTGCTGTTGCACCGGACAACTTCCGCGTCAAGATTGACATCCGTAACATTCAGATCCAGAAGTTCGGATACGCGCAAACCGGTAGCATACATGATTTCCAGCATCGCCTTGTCGCGAAATCCTTTGGCATCGATGCACCTCGGCTGCTTCAGCAGCAGATCGATTTCCTCGTTCGTCAGGATTTCCGGGACGTGAGCAGTGGCTTTTTCGGGAGAAATGGTTTTTGCAGGATTCCCGGAAATAAGCTGATGGATGGCCAACTGCATGTAAAGACTTTTGATGGAAGCAATGCATCTGGAGACCGTGGCAACAGACTTTCCGTTGTCACGAAGGAGAGCAATGTAACCTTCCAGATCAGCTTCCTCAGCGTTTGCGATATTGTGTTCTGTATTCTCACTCAGATATTCAGAGAGCTGGCGGATATCTCTGAGATAGGATTCCAGCGTATTGTTGGAAGCCTTCTTTTCATTTTTGAGATAGTTTTCAAACAGCTCCAGACATTCGATGTCCTGCATAATGCACCCCGCAATAATTACAGTATTTACATAATCCGGTTACAAGAATATTACAAAAAGTAAAATAATGCAAGAACTTTTTTATGTGAACTCGAAAAAAATTCAAAAAAAACAGCATTTCTAAGGTATTTACGGAATGCCTTGAACATATTTCGCATGACATAATGCAAAATCCTCATTTTTTGCAAGACCTCGGAAACAAGTTTTGCTATCGAATCCTCACCGTCTGCCTTCTGTTTTTCGCAGAAAAAAACAGCTTTGGAAAATCCAAAGCTGTTTCTATGGCAAATAACCCTAATAATCATACAATGGTTTTTGAAGTTCACCCCCTGTTAGTTCAGGGGGTGAATTTCTGTCATTAGGGGGTGAACTTTTGCCAAGGGGGTGAATTTTACTGAATCCGTTTTCTCAATCAAGTCCCAGACTTGTCATTCTGTGCTTGCGTTATAGCGCCTTTCTCAAGGAACATATGAACTTATAGAAAGCGGTCCGGATGCTGACTGAAGAGAAGCTCCTGCAGTTCCTTACGACATTCCGATCTCCATTTTTCCAAAAGTCGGCTCTGCTGCTCTATGTCATGACCGACACGGCTCAGCGCCGGGGCAGTGATTCGAAACAGTTCGTCGGCAAAGTCCCGGTGGGACGCGTATTCCCCGGCCTTGTTTTTTTCGAGGACCGTTCCGTACCTTTCGCGGGCAGCGCTGACAGCTTCCTCCCAGGAAATATAGAGATCCTGAGTTGCCCTTTCTCCGACGCACTTTATCGTCTCGGGCGTTTCACAGAGCCGCTGCAGCTTTCTGGCAAGGGAGGAGGCATTCTCCTCTATCAGGAAACCGTTCACACCGTCTGTCACGCCCTCTGCCGCGCAGCTTCCCGCCACTAGCACACTGGGAAGACTGCAGGCAGCAGCCTCCCGAACCACAAGTCCGTTGGTGTCAAATGTGGATGGGAAAAGAAAAATGTCTGCCCAGGTGTACCAGGCGCGGATCCGACCGCGGTCATGCTCTGGCTCTACAAAGAACACCTTTCCCGACAGATCACTTCGGTGGGCATATCCTATAATTTCCTCGCGGTCCTCGCCTCCTCCCACAAACACCATTCGAAAATCTTTACCCTCTGCGGCAAGCATCTGCAGGGCATCCAGGATAATCCGAATGCCCTTGTACCACATCATCCTGCCGACAAAAAGGAAAATCGGCACCCCCTCCGGGAAATCATATTCACCCGTGACGCTGCGGACAAGTCTTTCATCCGCCTTGCCAACCGGCAGATCCACTCCGTTGGGCATGATGGTTATTTCACCCTTATATCCAAGGCTCCGGAGATTTTCTCCTGCGCCCCGGCTCACCGTCCACACCTCATCGCAAGCGGAGATATTCTCTACCAGAAGATGTTTTGCCTCCTCCTGCAGCAGCTTCCCGCGGATTGCGTTGGCAATGTCGATATCAAACTTCGTGTGATACGTCATAACCACAGGGCAGCCTATGCGCTCCCTCAGTGTTCTGGCAAGCAGTGTTGACGTCACCGGGCAGTGACTGTGGATCAAATCAAACCCTTTCGACTCCAACGAGGCAATCAACTTGGGCGAGAATGGCAGACCGGTCCTATAACCGACCTGACGGGTGGTATCCAGAGAGGCGTAGCGGATTACCGGAAAAGGGAAGTCCCCGTCAGAGACTCTGGGGTATGCGGGCGTGACTACCGTTGCCTCTCCGTCCCCTGATGATAGAATTCTGCCATAGTTCACCACCGCGTTGGCGACGCCGTCTATGCAGGGCGGGAACGAGTCGTTTATCAAACAAACATTTATTTTTTCCATAGTGGATCTCACTTATCTCCCGGTCATGAATCGGGGCAGATTGTTTTTCGGTTACCCCGTTTGAAAGCAAGAATTGCAGCCCGGCTAGGGGGATGGCTGAGCTGCAACTCCTTATCTGCAAGGACTTTCACATCCCGTGCATTCCTCAGAGGGAGTTCTTTGTATCTTTTGTTTCTTGGGATACTGTTTTTTTAAGCTCCCTGACCTCTTCTGCATGACCAAGCTCGGCACTGATGCGGCCGAGGCGAATTTCCCGTTCCACATCAAGGAGCTGCTTTTTCTCATGTGCCGCCTTCACAGACTCCGCGGCACCGTCCGCCACCTGTCTGCCCAGTTCTTTCATGCCGGTTTTTACTGTCTCTTTGACTTCAGAAATACTCATTGTTGCACCTTTCAATTCTTGATTATTTTATACATCACTTTATCTAGTAACAAAAACAAGATAGCATAGATACCTTAACTTGTCAACAGGGTTTTGAAATTTAGATATTGCTATTGTGTGAATTTTGTGCTACTATTGAAAAAAAGAAGTGAAGGAGTCCTGCCGTTATAAAAGCATCTGCTGAAGAATTCATTCATTCCGTTGACGATCTTTGTTCTGTGAAGCTTCCCCGTTGGCATGAGCTGCCGGATTTAGATATTTACATGGATCAGGTGCTCTCCCTGATCAGTCGGTACTTCCGGGATTTTCCAGGCTTTGGCGAAAAGGGGCTCACCTCCTCCATGGTAAACAACTATGTAAAGCTGGGCATCATACCTGCCCCGGAGAAGAAAAGATACAACCGGGTGCATCTGGCTTATCTTGTAATCATTTGCATCCTCAAGACTGTGATGCCTATCACCATGATTCGCAATATGATTTCCTCCATGGTGATTGACAAAGCGTCCTACGAGATATTGTATAACCGTTTTTGTGAGCATTTTGAGAACGTGGTGAGCAACGCTCGCAAAACTGTTGACGAGATGCTGATTCGGGATAGCTCCCCCACCGACCTGGCCATTTTATCCGCCATCCGTTCGCATACTGAACAGGCCATCGCCCTTCAGCTCATCCGTTCCATGACCGCTGAGAATGCCGCTGATGTTTAATATTTTTCAAAATTGACCTTGCAGCTTTTGACAAGCACTTTCTATATTCAATACATTCCTGGTAAAGTCAAGTATAAATACAGCAATCTGATTGATTTTGATTTTGTGCTATAATTCAAAACAATAGCGCAACGGATGCCGTAATCGACACCCGTTGCGCATTTTAATGTATTTCATCCCTCAACTTCGCCGCCGTAGTTGAACCGGAAGACCAGATCCCTGTCGTTCCTGACGGTAACCCTGTCAATTGCTATGGTATCCGTTAGGTCATTTTTGCCTTAACCGTCTTCAGGGAGGATATCAACATTCTGCGTATGGAACCGCATTCGTTTTGCAGTTTACTGAAGGTCTCTTCCGAAATGTAGTCTGTTTCATGAAGCAGTTCAAGCCAATATTCTGTCTCAAAGCATTCCTTCTGGGCAATCTCCAATTTGGAAACAAAATCTTTCGTGCCTTGCGCATACTGCGCTTCGTGAATATTCGCACCGATTGATGTTCCAGAGCGCAGCAGTTGGTTTGAGAGAACCGATTCATGAGAATTGCTCTTAACCTCACGGCACAGAACAACAATATCCTTTGCGAATTTTTTTGATTTATCTCTTAATACACTGTCTGCCATAACAGTCAATTCCTTTTAGTGTTGAGTGATATTCACCTTCGGCGAGTGATATTTGAGCGTAGCTCAAGTGGTATTATATTCGTTCCCAAACTGACGCGCACGCGTCAATATCACTGCGCAGCAACATCACTGTGCGTAAGCACAATACAACTCGTTCCGCAAGGAACGAATATAACTGAAAAAAGATTGCACATCATATTGTGCAATCTTTTTTCATGGTGCTCCAGCGGGGGCTCGAACCCCGGACACCCGCCTTAAAAGGGCGGTGCTCTACCTGCTGAGCTACTGGGGCATATTACTGAGAAGGCGGGACTCGAACCCACTATATCGGAGTCAAAGTCCGGTGTGTTACCATTACACTACTTCTCAAAATTAGGAGGGTGGGATAAGGGGCTCGAACCCTCGACACCCGGAACCACAATCCGGTGCTCTACCAACTGAGCTAATCCCACCAAAGAAGCACGCCAAGAGGGATTCGAACCCCCGACCTACGGCTTAGAAGGCAGTTGCTCTATCCAGCTGAGCTATTGGCGCTTGTGCTCAACCCGAAGGTCAAGGTGGAGCGGGTGAAGGGAATCGAACCCTCGTATCCAGCTTGGAAGGCTGGTGTTCTACCATTGAACTACACCCGCAAATCCCCGTTTAGCTTGAAGATAATACCACAAATGACACATAAATGTCAACAACTAAATTAGGAAAATAATATTGCGGGTTTTGCCAATGGAATTACGCTCTTGTGTTGTCAGGATAATCGGATTTAGGAATATTTTTAAACGGAACAACGGTGTGGTGCGGAAGTGAGCAGGCCTTTTCCGTTATCTCGTTCATAAGATACTCGTTGATGCGTTTTTTCTCTTCTTCGAAGCCTGCCTCCGGATTGAACTCTATAGGACTGCAGATGTGCATCTGTTTAAGCGCCGGAGCAACGTACATCGGCACGAATTTAAGCTTCTCTTTTGTTTTCCTGTAATACAGCCTGGCAACGTTCAGATATCCGTCGTTGAATTCATAAATGATATTGTTGCGTTTCTGTGAGCTTTCAGGAAAAATTACGATTCTCGCCTTTTCGGCAAGTTTCGCTACCGTGGTTTTAAATGTTCCGATGATTCTGTTGTCGTGGTAAACACCGATGGTGTTATTCTCATTGAAGATGCAGACCGCGAGCGGTGCAATGATGTATGACAGTATTTTAAAGAACCATCTTACCGATTTGGGCTTTTCCGACCAGAAATCCTTGAAAGCATATGCGGGCACATCTTTAAGATGCATCATTTCCCCTGCGCACCATATGTACCTCACGGGTGGAATAAAAAGATCACCGGTAATCGGGCCGTGCATCTGCGTGTGGTTGCCGACTATCACAGCAGGCCCTTCAGGAAGATTTTCAAGACCTATTATTTCCGTTTTGGGATAAACGAGTCTTACAATCCACCTGATGAACCTGTAAACCGCCATTTTCATAATCAGTATTCCACTTCTTCCGTGAGCGGTCTTTCAAGAAGTTCGGGATTTTCCAGCAGTTTCTTAAACAGTTTTATGGTCTTTGAATAATAATAACCGTCGGCTATTCTTTCATCTATTGTCAAAGTAATATCCACGCTGTCTTTCATGGTAACATTGCCTTCGTCATCGTAAAACGGGCGTTTTTTCATTTCGCCTATTACTATGAAAACGGAAGTGGTGCCCCAGTTCGTAAGATGATGGTATCCGGCATGCAGCTTGATTGAGCCGAGATTTGAAATAACAACAGAAGTCTGGTAAGGGTCGGTCTCCACAACAGAGGCCGGCATCCAGCCGTGCCTGTCAAGAAATCTTGCCACGAAGCCGATGAATTTTCTGATGAACCCGGGCAGCTTGTTTACAGCGTCCATACTTCCGGTGGAAGCATCGATTGAATCGCTCTTGCAGAAGCTCACCTGCTTATAAATCTGGTCGTGGATCGTGTCAAGGGAATCGTCTTCCTTTGCGGTGATTCTTGCAAGTGATTCATCGCCATTATCCGAAAACACTTTTTTTACGGTAAATGCCGCGGTGACTTCGTTGCGCTGATAGTAATTTTTGTTTGCTATGAATCTGTTCATTTTCGGTCTCAAGGTGAGGACCTTCAGCATCGTTGTAACGATTATCTGGAACAGATTGTAATGATACTCCGGATTTGCCGCATTCTTTTCGGCAAGGAATTTATTGATGTTTGTAAGGTCTATGCATTCGCTGATAAAAGCTTCATTGTCGCAGCGGTTAATGTACATCAGCGGCATGATAACATGCATTGAATCGGTATTGCGGATTAAAGTTGCATCGCGTCTGTCACCGAATTTCCTTTTTGCCATTGTTTTTTCCCCCGTCTTTTTTTATTCTGCAATAAATCTTGCAACACTTACGCCGGATGCCGAAGCATGGCTCAGTGAATGCGTAACTCCGCTGCCGTCACCGATGATGAACAGCCCCGGGTAACAGGTCTGGAGATTGCTGTCAAGCTCCACCTGCATGTTGTAGAACTTTACCTCGACTCCATAAAGAAGTGTGTCGTCGTTTGCAGTGCCCGGAGCGATTTTGTCGAGCGCATAAATCATTTCTATTATGCCGTCGAGTATGCGCTTGGGCATTACAAGACTCAAATCTCCGGGTGTGGCCTTCAGCGTTGGTGTTGTGAAGGATTTATCGATGCGCTTGTCTGTGGATCTCTGGCCGCGTATCAGATCCCCGAAACGCTGTACAATAACTCCGCCCCCGAGCATGTTTGAGAGCTTTGCTATGCTTTCACCGTAGCCGTTGGAATCTTTAAAGGGCTCCGTGAAATGCTTTGAAACAAGCAGAGCAAAGTTTGTGTTTTCGGTTTTGAGTGTCTCGTCTTCATAGCTGTGCCCGTTTACGGTCACTATGCCGTTTGTGTTTTCGGTAACAACAGCGCCTCTCGGGTTCATGCAGAACGTTCTGACAAGGTCCTGATACTTCTCGGTTTTGTAGACTATTTTGCTCTCATAAACCTCATCGGTAATGTGTTTGAAAACATCGGCCGGAAGTTCAACTCTCACTCCGATATCCACTCTGTTTGAAAGAGTCGGTATTTTCAGATTGTCGCAAACGCCTTCTATCCATTTGCTGCCGCTGCGGCCCACGGAAATGATACATTTTTCGCCATGGAAACTGCCCTTTTCCGTTACAGCTTCATAGCCGCTTTCCGTCTTTCTCACATCGGTCACCGCGGTGAGAAAATGGAATTCAACCCTGTCTTTGAGATAATTATACATATTCTCGAGGACTTCATAGTTTATGTCGGTTCCAAGATGGCGGACTGAGGCATCAAGCAGATGCAGCCCGTTCTGTAGGCAGCGTGTTTTAAGCTCGGAATTTGCAGTCGAATACAGTTTTGTCCTGCTTCCACCGAATCCGGCATTTATTCCGTCAACATACTGCATGAGTTCAAGAGCTTTTGTTTTGCCGATGTACTCATGAAGCGTGCCGCCGAATGCGTTGGTTATATTATATTTTCCGTCTGAGAATGCACCCGCTCCGCCGAATCCGTTCATTATGGAGCAGACTTTGCATTTCATACATTTAGTTATTTTATTTCCATCGATAGGGCAGTGCCTTTTCTCAAGCGTGTTGCCTGATTCTAAAACGGCGATTTTCAGCTCCGGTCTGAGCTTGCTGAGTTCATATGCCGAGAATATTCCTCCCGGGCCGGCACCGATTATTATTACGTCGTATTTGTCGTTCATTGTCAGTCGCTGCAATGCTCGCAGTTGTGAATCTGTGCAAATTTCTCCTTGTCGTATTCTATTCCGTTTTTGTCGTAATAGTCTTTCACTGCAGCCTTAACGGCTTCCTCGGCAAGAACCGAGCAGTGAATCTTCTGTGGGGGCAGACCGTCAAGCGCCTCAACAACAGCCTGATTTGAAAGAGTCAGTGCCTCTTCAACGGACTTTCCTTTGATAAGCTCTGTTGCCATTGAAGATGTGGCAATTGCGCTGCCGCAGCCGAATGTGTTGAATTTGCAGTCGGTGATTATGCCGTCGTCAATTTTAAGATACATACGCATGATGTCGCCGCATTTCGCGTTGCCGACTTCACCGATTCCGTCTGCATCATCTATTTTCCCTACATTGCGGGGATTCTGGAAGTGGTCCATTACTTTGTCTGAATACAGTGCCATAATATTTATCCTCCAATTTTCTGTTCTTATTTAGATTAGATAAGATGCTTGCGTTCGCCTTTTTCCAGCTCGTCCCAGACCGGGGACATATTCCTGAGATATTCAACCACTTTGGGAACCGTTGCGATAATGTGATCGATTTCTTCCATGGTGTTGTATTCCCCGATTGAAAGGCGGAGCGAACCGTGCGCCACTTCATGCGGGATTCCAAGACTCAAAAGCACATGACTCGGGTCGAGACTTCCGGATGTGCAGGCCGAACCTGATGAAGCGCAGATTCCGTTGGCATCGAGCAGAAGGAGGAGACTTTCGCCTTCAATTCCTTCAAAGCACATGTTGACCGTGCCGGGCACATGGTGCTCCAGACTGCCGTTGATTTTGCTGTGCGGAATCTTTGAAAGTTCGGCAAACAGCTTGTCCCTCATCGGGATTATCTTTGCCGTGTTGGCATCGATATTGTCGCAGCTCTCTT
>JAZLHH010000101.1:0-27621 GCA_045616745.1 Candidatus Limivicinus sp.
GTGTTTATATTATAATAGATTGTTCCCTAAAACGCAAGAGGTTTGCCACGCTTTTTGTAAATATTGCGTGTAAGTTTTGAAAAACATATCGCAATTTCCGATGAAAGACGCTATAATATCAATGTAGTGATACCCTATGTGTATAGGACAGTCTGAGAAAAACGCCCCGATGGGGCGTTTTTCTGTTACAGACCTTCCATGTGCAGGAAGTCTTTGAGCCTGATATGCTGGACATTGCTGGTGGAGTAGTCAATATCGTCGGTCGTGATCAGTATTTTACGATCAATCTGGCTTATATTTCGGAATGCTGAAAACTCGCGCTCATATGCTTTTTCCTCGGCGACACTGTAAGCAACCTGTATATAGTATTTTTTCCCTTGATTTTCAGCAATAAAATCAATTTCTCGCCCGTTATTATCGTATACCGAGACATAATATCCCATATAGACCAGTTCGTTATAGACTATGTTTTCGAGGTTATGCGTCATGTCATATCGTCCGTCAAAGCACCTTATGGAGTTTAGCGATACGTCGCAATTATAGATTTTTCTGCTTTTTTCCAGTTCTTTTTTTGCTTTCTGCGAATATCTGGGAACTTCGTCGATTATATAAGCTTCGGCGAGGTAAGCAATCCATTTTTGCACAGTATTTGCGCCGCAGCGAATCCCGTTTGAATTCATATAGTCAGAAATGGATTTCGAGGAATAGATTCTTGCATTGGAAATCAGCACATAATTCGCCAATTTCCTGAATTCATCGGCCTTTCTGATGTGGTATCTCTTTATGATATCGTTTACAACAATGGTTTCATCCAGATTGTTGAGATACCGCCGTTGCTCATTCGTGCTGTCGAATTCAAGCCTCTTTGGAAATCCGCCCCAGACCAGATAATCGGAAATGGGAATCTCTTTCCCCAGTTCCTCTGCGTATTGAATCAATTCCTTGTATACGAAGGGACGAATGCGGAACGATACGTACCTGCCGGATAATTCTTTCGTGAATTCACCGGAAAGAAGTTTTGAATTGGAACCGGTAATGAAAACAGAACAGTTTTCCCGACGCAGAGCGCGACAGGCAAACGGCCATCCGTCGATTTCCTGCAGCTCATCGAGGAAAACATAACACAAACCTTCTTTTCTGTTGCTCGTGACAAATTCAACAATGTTTTTCCATGTCAGGATTTCGGAAGTAACGGCTCTGTCTTCAAAATCAAGGTAAACAACATTATCCGACCTCTGACGAATCTCATCCATAACCTGTTCAAGGATGATGGATTTGCCGCATCTTCGGACCCCGGTGATTATTTTGATTAGGTCACTGTCGTAGAACCCTCTGATTTCGCTTATGTATTTATCTCGAAGTACCATAATCTCACCTGCCATTCAGATTTCTATTGAGAATCTTACTCAAATTCGGAAAAATTGTCAATACTACTGAGAATTTCGGAAAAATGCGGAAAATTTCTCAATAGAATAAGGACGAATATCTCATTGTCAATCTTCGTGCGGTACTTGTAATTGAAATCCGCATAAGAAAACAGACGGCGCAATTTGAGCCGTCTGTTTTTGCTGTATATATACAGGTTTTTTTACTCGTTTTTCACGTCCCGGAGGCCGATGCCGTTTCCGCCCTCAACCTTCACCCGATACATTTCGTGGTCGGAGAGGATTCTGAGACGGTTGAAGTCCAGCCCGTCTTCCGTACAGTAGGCACAGCCGATGGAGACAGTGACCCGGAGGCCGGAGTAATCATTTTCGAAGCGCTGGTTCAGCATATCCCGGAAGGCGTTCAGCTTGCGGAGAACGGAGTCTCTCTCCTCGCCGGGGAAGAATACGGAGAACTCGTCTCCGCCGATTCGGCAGACAAATTCGTTGTCGCAGAAGGATGCTTTCATGGCTTCCGCTGTCTTGATCAGGATTTTATCACCTTCGGCATGGCCGTAGTTGTCGTTGACCATTTTGAAGAGGTCCAGATCCAGATAAGCCATAGCAGAACCCTTCGAGGATTTGACGCCAAAATACTCCGTTACCTTGCTCTCATATGTTACCCGGTTGAGGAGACCTGTCAGACCGTCATGGCTTGCCATGTGCACCGCCTGAATTCGCTCCAGCTCCTTGCGAATGGCATCATCCACGACCTTGAAGGCCAACACGACGGCGGTGACTTCCCCATCCGTCACTTCCGCTTCAAACACCTTGGCTTCGGTATACACGGTGTGAACTCCGTCGCGGCGGACGCGGAAGATGCAGCTGACTTCCCGGCCGGCTTTCAGCTCCTTCCGGACATTGGCAACGGAGACGGTTTCCCGGAGCATCTGCTGATCCTCCGCGACCACGTCGGGCTGAATGTAGTACCGGTCCAGAAACACATCCAGATCAAAATTCGGATTCTTGAAAATCGGTTCATATCTCTTCTTGGCGACTTCGTCCAACCCGAAGATTTCCACCTTTCTGGTGACCAGATTGATGTGATAAATGGCGCCATACTCCTTGGCAAGCGCCTTGATCAGCTGATTCTCCTTACGCAGTGCATCATTTACGTGCTCGCGGAGAAGCGCCTCGCTGACGGAATAGACCATGTCTTCGAGAAGCTCAAGGTCGGCCGCATGCGCTTTTGGATTGTCAACGCCCCAGAACCCGGTGATTTTGCCCTTCTCCTTTACAGGAGCAATGAACAGACTCTGCGGCCTTCTGGCGTGGTATGCGGTCTTCTCTTCCTCACTTAGCCCGGTCTCCGTGTTGCTCAGCGTGAAAACGCCGTGCTCATACATATAATCAACCTTGCTCTGCAGAATGGAGAGCGGGATAGGAGCCGACCGGCCGCCCTTGATCAGGCCGGGCCGGAGTGCGTATTCACTGTTCAGCTCGGCGACGCCCTCCAGATTGTTGAAGGTATAGATATAGGCTCTGTCGCCATCATAGAACTTGCAGATGGTGGAAAGGATTGTGTTGACGGCGGCGTCCACATCATCCTCCGTGAGGGCACGCAGGCAGGCTTCAGAGGCATTGGCCTTGGCGACCTCTTCTTCAATATTGCGGATGCCGATCAGGACTTCAAACTGCCCGTCGCTCCCGGTTCCCGTTTTGATCATGCGGAGCTGGCGATGTGAATAGGTGTTGGAGGAGCGGTACATGTAGTTCAGAGAGTAGTCTTTTTCGCTTGCGAAAATCTCCTGCATGCCTTCGGAGGAAAGAGCATACAGAACAGCGTCCAGATCCCCGGGATGTATGCGATGCGGGCAGAGCGCCCGGATGTTATCCAGAGAGGTAAAGTTGTGGGCCCGGAATCGTTTATCGACTTTGCCGTCGATATAAACGGCTCTCAGCTCGCCGGTGATCGGATTGCAGAGGCAGGCGGCAATATAGTCGGCAATGAATGCGCTGACGATGGACTTTTCCTGCAGGGACTCGGCATAGCTGGAAAAAGCACCGGAAAGAGAAGTACCGCTGCTTTCCGTGTCCACTGTTGCGAGATAATCGCTCAGCTGGTCTTCAATGGAAATGAAAGCGGAAACGATTCTTTCATCGAAGTGGCTTCCGGATTCCCGGGAAATCATCTCCAGCGAGCGCCGGACGTTGATCGGGTCTTTATAGGAGCGCTTGGAAACCAGCGCGTCAAAGACATCTGCCACGGCCATAATTCTGGCGGAAAGGGGAATCTCTTCCCCGGCCAGGCCGCGGGGATAGCCGGTGCCGTCCCAGCGTTCGTGATGACCGTAGACGATGTCGGCAACGGTGTTGACCAGTGTGGAATCCTCATTGAAGGTAAAGGTTTCGTCCACGATTTCCTTGCCGAGTATGGTGTGCGTTCGGATGATGTCGAATTCTTCATTGCTCAGCTTGCCGGGCTTATTGAGAATCATGTCGGAAATGAAGATTTTGCCGATATCGTGCAGTGTGGAGGCCAGCGCGATTTCCTTGGCATAGTCTTCATTGTTCAGCTCGGGGAAAACGCCTTCCTTCTGCAGCTCGGCAATGACCAGTTCGGTGTATTTTCTCGTATTCTGAATGTGGTTCCCGGTGTTGATGTCCCGGCTTTCCACCAGGATAGCCATGGACTCGATGAGCTTGTCCTGAATTCCGGCCAGACGCTGCAGGGAACTGCTGATGATGTCATCCTGCTGGCGAACCTTTTCTTCCAGCAGATTTTCCAGATTGATTCTGCCGCTGATGACGTTGTCCACGTTGCGGAAGGCGATGACGACATATCGGGTGTCCGGCTTGAAGACGGCGAATTCAATGACGTAATGATGCGTCTGATCCGTTTTCAGGCGGAAGGGAACGCAGAGCTTTTCTCCTTCGAGAATCCGCGGCATGAGCGCGTCCCGGTTCACAGTAATCAGAAAGGTCCGGAAATCATCTTTGGCAATCAGCGATTTGAGCATCGCATCGAATTCCGCGCCCGTGACCGTCTGCCCGACCGTATCCGACAGGGCAGAGAATGACCCTGATGTCCGAAAAACAGAAACCGTATTCTCCTGCGTATCCACCAGATTGATAAACTCGCAGTCGTCTGAAAGAGATTCTGTCATTGCCTGCAGAAGCTGTGGATTCCAATTCATGCCCGTTTTCTCCCCCGCAATCAGAATAAATGCAAAAAAGAATAATATCTGCCGTTTTTACCGGATTATTATAACATGTTTCCCAGACTCGTAAAACAGTTTTTTCTGCAGCATGTCGCAGAAACTGATTGACAAAACTGTAAATACTGTATATATTTGATATACACAGTTGGCAGGAGGAAGAAATTGATACTACTGATTGACAATAAAAACGGAACGCCGATTTATGACCAGATTTATTCGCAGATCAAGGGGCAGATTCTCAGCGGCGAGCTGCAGGAAAACGAGCTGCTCCCTTCGATTCGCGGTCTGGCCAAGGATCTGAAAATCAGCTTCATTACCACCCGAAGGGCTTATGAAGAGCTGGAAAAGGAAGGCTTTATCTATACCGTCCCGGCCAAAGGCTGCTACGTTGCGCAGAAGAACACGGAACTGCTCCGGGAAGAAAATCTGAAGAACATGGAAATGCATATGGAAGGAATCGCCGCGCTGGCGAAAATCTGCCGTCTGAGCAGAGAGGAAGTCCTGGAAATGATGGACTTTGCATTGGAGGATAAGCAATGAACGCACTCGAAGTAAACAATCTGACGAAGGAATATCCCGGATTTCTGCTGGATTCCGTCAGCTTCACGCTGCCCGGCGGCTGCATTCTTGGCCTGATCGGGGAAAACGGTGCCGGGAAGAGTACGACGATCCGGCTGATTCTGGACATGATCCGGAAGGATGCGGGCTCCGTTACCATTCTGGGCAAAGACAATCAGGACAGTCTGGAGCTTACGAAGGAAGAGATCGGCACAGTGCTGGATGAGGTGGGAATTCCGGACTGCCTGACTGTGGAAAAGGTGGGGAAGGTCATGTCCCGCATTTATCGGAACTGGGACGCGGAGGAATATGCCCGGATTATCCGCAGGTTTGGCCTGCCGGAGGGTAAACCCTTCAAGGACTTCTCCCGCGGAACGAAGATGAAGCTGGGGATTGCCGTGGCCATGTCCCACGGAGCAAAGCTGCTGATTTTGGATGAAGCCACCAGCGGTCTGGACCCGGTCGTCCGGGATGAGGTGCTGGACATGTTCTATGACTTTACCCGGGAGGAAAACCATTCGATTCTGATTTCGTCCCACATCGTCAGTGACCTGGAAAAGCTATGCGACTATATTGCATTTCTTCACAAGGGAAAGCTCCTGCTCTTTGAAGAAAAGGATGCACTTCTCGAAAAATATGCCGTTGTTCACTGTACACCCGCGCAGCTTTCGGAGCTGGACGGTTCCGCTGTCCGCTACCGGAAGGACAGTCCCTACGGAACGGAGGCGATCGTTCTGCGGAACGAAGTGCCGGAAGGATATCCGCTCAGCCCTGTGAGCATCGAAGAACTGTTTGTATTTATGGCAAAGGAGGAAAAGACATGAAAGGTCTGCTGCTGAAGGATTTCTATCAGGCCGTGCGGTACTGCCGGTCCTATCTGCTGATTGCGGTCATATTTCTCGCCGTCTCCGTATTCAACAGCGGGAATTCGTTTTTCGTTTTCTACCCCTGCCTGATCTGGGGAATGATCCCCGCCACGCTGCTGGCCTATGATGAGAGAAGCCACTGGCAGGAGCTGGCGGCAACGCTTCCGGTTTCCCGTGCACAATTTGTATCGGCAAAGTATCTGCTCAGCCTGCTGGGCCAGCTGGCTATGCTGGTTCTGACGGGAATCTGCCAGATTCTCCGAATGAAAAGGGAAGGCGGAATTCAGTCCGTCGAGCTGTTCACCCTGCTGGCATCCGTTTTTGTTCTTGCTGCGCTGGGCTCCTCTGTCAGCCTCCCCTTCATGTTCAGGCTGGGCGTGGAACGGGGCAGAGGTGTTTATTACCTTATGATTGGCGTTGTCTGCGCAGCCGGAGTGCTGGGGGCAAGTGTTTTTGAAAAGCGGGGAGCTGCGGGATTCTCTGTGGCTGGGATTCCGCTGCTGTTTCTGGCAGGATGTGCGGTGACGGCAATTTCCTGGGCCCTGTCAGTAAAATTCTATCAGCGCCGGGAGCTGCGCTGAAACAGCGCACTTGATAAGCTTCCTTTTCCTGTGGTAAAATAAAAACAGTCTGAAAAACACAATATCCGCAGAAAGAGAGGAGAAACTATGTCAGCATTGAGACCGAAAATCGTAAAACTGGCCAAGATTATCGGAGGCGTATCCGGTCTGACGGTCAAAATCGATGAAAATGCCCCGGAATACTACTCCATGGCGGAGTATGTCACCGATGACCAGGCCGATCTGGCCATTGCGGCCGGACTCAGAACCGAGAGGACGGCCGGCTATCTGGCAAAGAAGGTCGGAAAGACGGTAGAAGAAATCCGGAGCGACCTGGACGCTCTGGTGTATTACGGCATCTTCCGCCGGACCTTCAACAAGGAGGCAGGAGAAGACACCTACTTCATGCAGATCTTCGCCCCCGGCATCATGGAAATGATGGTAAACAACCAGGAGCTTCTGGAGAATCATCCGGAAGTAGGCAGAGCCTTTGAGGAATACACCCGTCTTCGCATGAGAGATCTGGGCCCGATTCTTCCCCAGGGCTACGGCCTTATGCGCGTCATCCCCTGCGAAAGCGCACTGGAGGGCCTCGAGGGTGTGCGCGATGTAGAGCGCCTCAGCTATTACCTGGATAAATATGACACCTTCTCCGTTTCCCCCTGCTCCTGCCGCGCTTCCCGGTCTTCCATCGGCGACGGCTGCGGACATCTGGCGGAGGATATGTGTGTCCAGATGGGAAAAGGCGCGGAGCACTATATCCGTTCCGGCCGCGCAAGGCAGATCACGAAAGAAGAAGCGCTGGAGATTATCCTCCGTGCCGAGGAAAACGGCCTCATGCACGATATCCCCAACATTGAAGAACTGGGCGAGAGTGCTGCCATCTGCAACTGCTGTTCCTGCGCCTGCTTCGGACTGCGTGCCGGCATGATGTGGGGTGCCAGAGACGCAATCCGCTCCAACTTTGAAGCCTGTGTCGACGAGAGCAAGTGCGTGGCCTGCGGCCAGTGCGTGGAAAACTGCCCGGCCAATGCCGTACGTCTCGGCCAGAAGCTCTGCTCCACGGAGCCGGTGCCCGGCTTCAAGGGAACCTACGTTCCTCTTTCCGAGACCTTTAACAACAAACTGGCCTGGAATGAGAACTACAGAGAAAACCGAGAGGATACCATGCCCGGCGGTACGGCGCCCTGCAAGACGGCCTGCCCGGCGCATATCGCCGTTCAGGGTTACCTGAAGCTGGCGGCTCAGGGAAAGTACACAGAAGCCCTGGAGCTGATTAAAAAGGAAAATCCCTTCCCCGCCGTCTGCGGCCGCATCTGCAACAAGCGCTGCGAGGCAGCCTGCACCAGAGGCAGCGTGGACGAGGCGGTTGCCATTGATGAAGTCAAGCGCTTCATTGCAGACCATGATCTGGATGAAAAAACCAGATTCGTTCCCAAGATGGTCAATCAGATCGGCAGACCTTATACGGAAAGGATTGCCGTAATCGGTGCAGGCCCCGCGGGAATGAGCTGTGCCTATTATCTGGCTGTCAAGGGCTACCCGGTAACGGTTTTTGATAAAAACCCGGTTCCCGGCGGTATGCTGGTGCTCGGCATTCCTTCCTTCCGTCTGGAGAAGGACGTTCTTAATGCGGAAATCGAGATACTCAAAGAGCTGGGTGTTGAATTCCGCTGCGGCGTTGAAGTCGGGAAAGATGTTACGCTGGACGAGCTTCGTGCGCAGGGATACAAGGGCTTCTATCTGGCCATAGGCGCCCAGAAGGGCGCAAAGCTCAATATCCCCGGAGAAGAGCTCCCGGGTGTTCTTTCCGGTGTGGAATTTCTCCGGGAAGTCAATCTGGGCAATGCTCCGCAGCTCGGAAAGAAAGTCGCTGTTATTGGCGGCGGCAACGTAGCTGTTGATGTGGCGAGAACCGCGGTTCGTCTGGGTGCAGATGTAACGGTAGTGTATCGCAGAAAAGAATCCGATATGCCGGCGGATCCCGAAGAAGTGGCAGAAGCCAGGGCAGAAGGCGTCAGCTTCCTGTTTGAGCATAAGCCCGTGGAAATTCTCGGCAAGGCCAAGGTGACCGGGCTGAAGTGCGAAACGGAAGAGCTGAAGTTCAACTCTGTCATCGCAGCCATCGGCCAGCAGATTGATTACGGCGGGCTGGAAGGCCTCTTTGCAACGGATGCCAAGGGCAGAATTATTGCCGATGCATTGACTCAGCAGACCTCCGTTCCCGATGTGTTCGCCGGCGGCGACGTCGTTACAGGCCCGAAATTTGCCATCGATGCCATTGCTGCCGGCAAGGAAGGCTCCATTTCCCTCCACCGCGCTGTGCACGAAGGGCAGACTCTCACCATGGGCCGCGACAGAAGGATTTACAGGGAACTGGACAAGGAGCATGTGCAGCTCGCACTGGACAGCTTCGACAGTGCCCACCGTCAGATGCCCGGTTACACCGAAGCAAAGGCAAAGACCTTCTCCGATGCCAGAGTCACCTTCACGGAAGACCAGGTGAAGAAGGAATGCGCCAGATGCCTGGGCTGCGGTGCCGCAAAAGTGGACAGCTACCTCTGCATCGGCTGCGGCCTCTGCACAACGAAGTGCCGCTTCGATGCCATCAAGCTCCGCAAAGTGCGCGACTGGCAGGCAGGAACCTTTGAGACGCTGCCGATTCACGCTGTGGCCGACGTCATCAAGAAGGTCCCGAAGGTTGTAAAAAGGGCGGTTTCCGAGGATAAATAATGCATGAGCTGGGTTTGTGCGATGCGCTTCTGAAGAAAGTAGATGCCATTGCCAAAGAAAACGAGCTGGAGAAGGTCAATTCCATTACGCTTCGGATCGGCAGCCTCAGCGGAGTCATCGGTTCGTTCATGGCGGACTGCTGGACGGCAGTTACGGACGGAACGGATTACGCAGACTGCGAAATGAAGATAGAAATCGAGAACGGGAAAGCCCAGTGTCTGGATTGCATGGAAACCTTTGAAGCGGATCTGGACAATCTGGTCTGCCCCGGGTGCGGCAGCCGGAAACTGAATCCGATTTCCGGAAGGGAGCTTACCATCCTGGAAATTGAAGGATATTGACGCAAAATTTATAACAGAATCCCCTGCACGCAGCGCAGCTGCATGCAGGGGATTTTTCAGAAGCGGGTGAAGCTTCGTGTATTTGCTGAAATCAGCTTCTCTTTTCCTGAAGACAAATGATTTCCTTGAAGTAATCTACGCCGAGCGGGAGCGTTCCCTGCTCGATGTTTTCGTCGATCCCGTGCATGGAATTCATCTGTTCCGGGCCCATATTGATCGGTGAGAAGCGGACGCAGCTGTCACAGACTTCTCCGAAGAACCGGGAGTCTGTTCCACCGGTGACGACATACGGCATAATGCCGATTCCCGGGAAAATCCTGTGGATGGCTTCGGTTGTGAGAGCATAGGGGAGTCCCTGCAGATCCAGAGAGGAGGAAGGATCGTTTACATAGAGAACTTCTGTGTCCACGTCATATTTTTTTGCAATGGACGCAATCAGATCGTTGGACTCCTTCGCCTTCTGATGCGGGATATAGCGGAGGTTTGCCGTGACCCAGGCTTCCTGGGGAATGACGTTGTAGCCGTCGGAGCCCTTCTGCATGGTAAAGGCCAGCGTGGTCTGCAGCATGGCCGCGGCCTCCCGGGATATGGAAGGAAGAATCTTTCCAACCACAGGACGGAACAGCCAGAGATTGTGCATGACCATTTTCAGCCAGAAGTTCCGGCAATAGGGAGCAAGCTCTTCGAACATGCTGTCCACGGCGGGAGAGAACTTCACCTGGAAGGGGCTGCGCTTTTCCACCGCAGCTTCGAATTTTGCCAGGCGGGCAATCGGCGTGTTTTTCGGCGGGGTGCTGGAGTGACCGCCGTTGGATTTCGCGGTGAATTTCAGATCTCCGTAACCTTTTTCAAAAATGCCCACGGCGGCAAAATTTCCGGACACGCCGGCTACGGGATCCTGAACGATCCCGCCGCCTTCGTCACACAGCATGAACAGCCGAATGCCCCGTTCCTTGAACCAGTTGGCCATCTTCGGGGCACCGTCCCCTCCGATTTCCTCCGTGCAGCTGGAGCCCAGGTATACGTCGCACTTCGGAACATAGCCGTCCTTCAGCAGTTCTTCCGCTGCCTGATAAAAACAGAGAACACCCTCTTTGATGTCGCCGGCGCCTCTGCCCCAGATCTTCCCGTCCGCAATGGTGCCGGAAAACGGGGGGTAGGTCCACTGCCCTTCCGCAGGAACGACGTCCATATGCGAAATGAGGATAATCGGGTCCAGCGAGGGATCGCTGCCCTTCCATTTCATCATCAGATTGCCGTCGATTTCGATTTTTTCCAGCTTTTCGAATACTGTGGGGAACAGTTCCTCCAGCGTTTTGTGAAAAGCGCGGAATTTTTCCACTTCCGGATACTCCCGGTGGGAGACGGTTTCCACCTGAATCATCCGGGAGAGCTTCTCGGAATATTCGTCAATTCTGGCCTGATCCCCGGAAAGGGAAAAACTGGTGGTTTTCTCTTTCAGCAGCAGCGTCCGAGCGACGGCAGCCAGGAGCAGAACCAGAAGAATTGCCAGCAGATAAAGAATAATCATGATTGTCACCTCCGGAAATATTATATTGAAAAAAAGTGGAAAAGGAAATACAATATTTTCATTATCGAAGGAGATTTGCCTGTATGAATGAGAAAAAAAGCATGATCAGCCTCAGCGAGAAGTTCGGGTTCCTGGCCTTCTCCACCTCCAGCAATATCATTTTTAATTTCAAAAGCCTGTATTACCTGATTTTCCTGACCAATGTACTGAAGATTCCTGTTCTGACCGCAGGAACGATTCTGACCTTGGGCACCATCTGGGATGCCATCAACGATCCGATGATTGGCCTGTATACAGCAAACCACACGTTCAAAAACGGAGAAAAGGTTCGCCCCTGGGCATTCTGGTGCGCGATTCCCTGGGCAGTTACCATTGTGCTCATGTTCTGCGACTTCAACACCCCGAAGACGCTGACGGTCATTCTCTGTCTGGTCATTTATTTCGTCTTTGAAGCCCTCTATACTTTCCTGTGTATGCCGTATAACTCCATGGGAAGTCTGGCCAGCAGTCTGGATGAAGACAGAAAGGCCATCAATGCATTCCGCAGCCTCGGCGGCTGCCTGGGCAGCGGCATCGGGGCGGTGGCCATTACCCCGCTGGTCAAGCTCTTCGGGGGCCTGCAGGGTGAAGGCGCCATTATCGGCAAGGGTGATGCGCCCGCGCTGCTGAAAACGGCCATCTTGATGGGCATTCTCTGCATTATCGGCTGCTTCTGGCATTACTTCACGACCAAGGAGCGCGTGAAGCAGGTTTCGGACGATGAGGAGAAGCTGAACATCGTCCAGGCCTACAGGATGCTCTTCAAATGCAAGTCCTGGATTTACAACATGCTCTATATCATCGGCTATGGCATTGCCCAGGCCTTCATCATGGCCAATGTGAACTACTATGCGGCCTACATTATCGGATCCAGTGCGGCTGCCACGCCGATTCTGGCGGTGTATCTGGTCGTTGCCATTGTCTTTTCCATCATCACGCCGAAGATTGACAGTATCCTCGGCAGGAAGAAGACGATGATTGCGGGAATCTGCGTCACCATGCTCTGCCAGATTCCGTTTATCATCAACCCCTATTCCATGGCCCTGATTTACCTCAATGCCTTCGGAATCGGCGTAGGGCTGACGATTACTTTTGTCATGTTCAATACCAACCGCAACAACATTGCGGACATCGTAGAGTGGAAGAATGACGGCCGCCGGATTGACTCCATGGTAGCTGCCGGCGACAACCTGGCCAGCAAGCTGGCTGAAGCATTGGCGCTGCAGCTGATGGCAATTGCCCTTGCCAAGGCGGGATTTGATGAGTCTCTGCTGATTAACCAGCCCGCTGCCACGCTGAAGACGATCTGTGCCCTTCTGGGCTGGGTTCCCTTCCTGATCTGTGCCGGCATGCTCGTTGTTGTGTGCCTCATGGATATTGACAGGGAATACAAAGAATCCAAGCTTGCCGCTGCGGAAAAATCCTGAACATTATAAAATACAAAACCTGCACGCTGCGGAAAATGCAGCGTGCAGGTTTTTGACGTTATGACTCCTGTCAGCGGATGCCTTCAGGCCAGATCTTCACCGCGGAGATACTTTCCCATCGGCTTCCAGAGAAGCAGAAACGCAAGGAGCGTAACGGCAATATTCGGCACCATGTAGCACAGATTGTAGAGCAGAGAATAAAACCAGGGACTTCGCATGGGCAGACCGAGGAAGGAATCCGGCATATACTGCGCCCAGATGGTTGCCCCCGCTGTCAGATGTACCAGAAACCGGACGGCGCCGCCGACGAGGGATCCGAGAAATACGCCCGCCCGCTTTTTCCGGAACAGTCCGGCAAAGCCAAGCGCGGTGAAGGCCAGAAGATAGTCTCCGACGATGGACTGCCAGCCCAGGGCGAAGCCTCCGTCAAAAACAAACTGAAGAACGCCGAGAACAAAGCCCCCCAGCAGTCCGGGAACGAAGCCCCAGCGCACGGCATATAATACCATTGGAACCATGGCCAGCGTAATGCTTCCGCCCCAGGGCATTTCGAATAATTTGATGTAACCGAGAATCTGCGCAGCAGCGATGAGAACGGCACCTTCGGACAGTGCCCGTGTTTTACGGTGATTCATACATTCCTCCTGAAAAAAGAAATCCGCACGGCGGGCTCCTCTCAGCTTCGCAATGCGGATATAAAGCAAATTGTCATATCGCATTCCTACGCCGGCATTACCCGGATCAGGTTCGAGGGATTGCAAAGGCAATACTTTGCATCTCAGCCGGCATACGCCAGCACCCCTTGGATCGGCTTCATACTATCACCGGAGAAAACGATTGTCAAGCAGTGCCCGTCATCTTTGCTTTTCGGGTCTGCCCGTTACAGATTGCTGTACTATCGGGGAAAGTATGATATAATCGGATGCAGATACTCTGAACCGACAGGAGGAATACAACATGTTCTGCTTTAATCATTTCAACTTCAATGTTCTTGATCTGGAGAAAAGTCTCCGGTTCTATGACGAAGCGCTGGGCCTGAAGCCGGTGCGGGAGAAGGAAGCCGGCGACGGCAGCTTTCGTCTGGTCTTTCTTGGAGACGGCGTCAGCAGCTTTTCTCTGGAGCTGACCTGGCTGCGCGACAGAACGGAGCCTTATGACCTGGGCGAAGGCGAATATCATCTGGCCTTCCAGGCAGAGGATTACGACGCGGCACATGAAAAGCACGAGAAGATGGGCTGTATCTGTTTCGAAAATCCCGGGATGGGCATCTACTTCATCGAGGATCCGGACGGATACTGGATTGAAATCGTCCCGACAAGGAAATAAGGCAAATAAAAAATGCACGCTATGCGTGCATTTTGATTTGTTGTGGTTGAATTATACCGGCATATGCTCGGTAATATACCGCTCCACTTCGCAGTAAGGAATAGAAAGGGCAACGCTCAGCTCCCCATGGAGAATTTCCTTGGCCCGCTTCATGGTAGCTTCCGCCCGGGTGCTCTTCGTTTTCTTTTCCTGCATTCTTTGCTGCAGTCCCTTGATAATCGAGACCATCGCTTCCGGCGTGTGAAGCCGGAACAGCTCCTTGTAGAATGCGTCCACGTGGTTGAAACGGCTGTCATTGCAGATGGCGGGCTCGATTTCCGGCATTGCGGCAATCAGAGCCTGTGCCTGAACAGAACTGATCAGGGGCCGCATAAAAACACTGGACTCCACCGGTGCAAAGTAAGTTCCCGACCCTACCAGAGGGGAAAGATGATAATACAGCTTCTGGGGATCTGCGCCGGACATGTCCAGAGGGGCAATCAGCGTAATCGTACATACGCCATTCTCAGCATATATGATTTTGTCGCCTACATCATACATTATGTTAACATAATACCCCAACGTTCTCGGGATTGTCAATAAAAATTTTATAATTTATCAATTGATGATAGATATGTCAAGTTTTTTTTGCTAATATACGGGATATGAGCATAGAATTTTCTCTGAAGGGTCATGAATATCGTTATGCTGTGGACCAGACAGTATCCGCATTCCACATGGCAGGCACTTTGGTTTCTTCTCTTTCTTCCGCTCCGGTCTGGACGACGGCGACGGCGGATTATAACGGATTCCGGGGAGTATGCCGCTGCCGCACAGCGGAGCTGGGTGACAGCAAAGCACAGAAGATCGTTCGGAAATCCGTTTACAAGGCTGCCTTGGCGTCCGGAATGGAGCGCCCCCGCTGGGGCTCGCTGACCGGTGTCCGCCCGGGTAAGCTGATGCGGAAAACCGGAACCGTCCGGAACTTCATGGAGGAATATGACGTTTCCCCGGAACGGGCGCAGCTGGCTTATGAGGCTATGCTTTTCACGGAGGCCGCAGAGCAGAGTCTGGAGCCGGAGGATGTCTGTCTGTACCTGGGCATTCCCTTCTGCCCTACCCGCTGTGCGTACTGCAGCTTTGTCAGCCAGTCGGTGGAAAAGAGCATGAAGCTGATCCCGCCCTATCTGGAAGCGCTCCGCCGGGAAATCGAAGCGTTCGACCTGGGGAGCAGCCGGATAGTTTCCCTGTATTTCGGAGGAGGAACGCCGACGACGCTTTCCGCCCCGCAGCTGGATGAGCTGATTTCGGTTCTGGAAAAGAAGTTTGATCTCAGTGCGGTCCGCGAGTTCACGGTGGAAGCCGGCCGCCCGGATACGATAACGCCGGAAAAAATGCAGGTGCTGAAACGGCACGGCGTCACCAGAGTCTCCGTCAACCCGCAGACGATGCGGGACAGCGTTCTGGAGGCTATCGGCAGGAAGCATACAGCGGCGGATGTGCTGCAGGCGCTGCAGATTGTCCGGGACTGCGGAGGCTTCGATGTCAATATGGATCTGATTGCCGGGCTGACGGCAGATGATTTTCCGGGATTTCAGGAGACGATGGATCAGGTTCTTGCTCTGGCTCCGGAAAATATCACGGTGCATACGCTGGCATTGAAGAACGGTTCGGAAATCACCCGGAAGGGAGCGGAGCTTCCTTCGCCGGAAGAAGTGGGCCGCATGCTGGACTATGCATATGAAAAACTGCGGGAACACGGCTATCGCCCCTATTACCTGTACCGGCAGAAGAACATGTCCGGCGGATTTGAAAATACCGGCTGGACGCTTCCCGGCAGTGAAAATCTTTACAATATCTGCATGATGGAAGAAATCTGCCCCGTATATGCCTTCGGCAGCGGCGGCAGCAGCAAACATACGCAGGACGGAAAAATTACAAGAAAGGTGAATCCAAAGTATCCTTTGGAATACATTGCAAAGTATGGACAAGTTTGATCTGGAATATATCAACCTGAGAACCGTTTCCGATCCCGGAGAGTTCTGTCGGGAATGTGATGCGGACTATATGGAAAAGGTAAAAATGGCAGTCGATAAGATTGTCGGCAATATTTCTGCCAGCCCTATTGTTCTGCTTTCCGGTCCTTCCGGCTCGGGAAAGACGACAACGGCAAAAAAGATTTCCGAGGAGCTGGAGCGCCGGGGTGTCGGAACGCACTATGTCTCTATGGACGATTATTTCAGGACGGTTTCCCCGGAGACCACGCCCCGCACTCCGGAAGGAGAATATGATCTGGAGTCTCCTCTTTGCCTGGATATGGATCTGCTGAACCGGCATTTTACCGAGCTGAGCAAAGGAAAAAAGATTTATGTTCCTTTTTATCAGTTTTCCACAAGAACCAGAGGCTCTCTTCCGTCCAAATCCATTCAGCTGAAGAAAGATGAAGTCGTCGTATTTGAGGGGATTCATGCATTGAACGACATGATTACCGACAAGCATCCGGAGGCTTTCAAGCTCCATATTTCCGCGCAGAGCGATGTAAGGTTCAAGGGAGAAAAGGTTTTCAAGTGCACCTGGTTCCGTCTGGTCAGGCGCATGGTGAGAGACTACAACTTCCGCGGCAGTTCTTCAGAGGAAACGATGGGTATGTGGGACAATGTCCGCCGGGGAGAAAAGCTGTACATTTCGCCCTACAAGGACAAGGCCGATTTCAGCTTTGATACCTGCCACCCCTGTGAGCTGGCCGTAATGAACCAGACGGCAACGGATCTCTTCCGTGAGATTCCGGAGGGAATTTCACGCTACGAGGAGCTGCGCCAGGTGTTCCCTGCACTGCAGTTCTTCGGTGAGATTGCAGAGGAGTGCGTCCCGAAGGACAGCCTGCTGCGGGAGTTTATCGGCGGCGGAATTTACGGTTAAAATGAAGCTTTGGTAAAAATACACAAAGGAAAGAATAGAAAACTGTTTTTTCTTCACAATTTTCGTAAAAAATGAAATGCTGAAAAAGCGCGGCGGTCATTGCATTTCGGGCACTTTTTTGGTATTATTCATAAGGTTTTGATAATAATTTAACTCAATGGAGGATTTATACAATGATTAAAGTTGGTATCAACGGTTTTGGCCGCATCGGTTCCCTCGCTTTCCGCGCAGCGATTCAGTCTGATGACATTCAGGTCGTTGCCATCAATGCTCCGGGTCATCCCGCTTCTCACATTGCATACTGCGTAAAGTATGATACGGTTCACGGCCGCTTCAACGGCGAAGTCATCGGCGATGATGAAGCAAGCACCGTCACAGTCAACGGCAAGGTTGTCAAGGTTCTGTCCGACAAGTCCTACCGCGATGCTACTCTCATTCCCTGGGGCGAGCTCGGTGTAGATTACGTTCTCGAGTGCACCGGCGTGTACCTTGACAAGGAAAAGGCACAGGCTCACATCGATGCAGGTGCAAAGGTCGTTGTCATGTCCGGCCCTGCAAAGGACGATACCCCGATGTTCGTCTGCGGCGTCAACCTCGACAAGTACACCAAGGATATGCAGTTCGTTTCCAACGCATCCTGCACCACCAACTGCCTGGCTCCTATGGCAAAGGTTATCAATGACAACTTCGGTATCGTAGAAGGCCTCATGACCACGGTTCATGCTTCCACTGCTACTCAGGCGATTGTTGACGGCTTCCCGAAGAAGAAGGATCTGCGCGGTGCACGTTCCGTATACAACAACATCATCCCCGCTTCCACCGGCGCTGCAAAGGCAGTCGGCAAGGTCATCCCCGAGCTCAACGGTAAGCTCACCGGTATGGCAATGCGTGTTCCCACCGGCGACATCTCCGTCGTTGACCTGACGGTTCGCCTTGAGAAGGCTGCAACCATGGATGAGATCTGCGCCGCCATGAAGGCTGCTTCCGAAGGCTCCATGAAGGGTGTTCTTGAGTATGTTGACGATCAGGTCGTTTCTTCCGACTTCCGTACCGACGCTCACACCTCCATCTTTGATGCACAGGCCGGCATTGCTCTCAACGGCAACTTCGTAAAGCTCATCGCCTGGTATGACAATGAGTGGGGCTTCTCCAACAAGATGCTCGACCTCACCCGTCACATCGACAGCGTAAGAAACGCTTAATTTGAAGTAAAAAACTGTACTTTCTAATAGTTATCTAACAATTTCTGAACTATTTCTTCAATTTGAGAAACCATTCTCTGTTTGAGAAACGGTCTGCAGTTTGAGAAACTATTAAATAGTTACAAAGCATTGTTAAACCTCTTTCTGTAGGTACTTTTTGTATTACAGAAAGAGGTTTTTTATGTATCTAAATGAACTTGTAAAGGAGTATCTCTTCGATTGTGAGATACAGAATTATTCAGAGAAAACAATCGAGAATTACAGAAAACAGTTAAATCATTTTACAGAATTTCTTGAATCCAACTATCGAGTTATTGAACTTGAACAATTAGAAACAAAACATATAAAAGCATTCGTTAGATACTATCAGCAAAGGCAATGTAAACCTTCCTATGTGAATGATAATCTTAAAGCGGCAAAAGTGCTTTGTGCGTATGCATTTAGAGAAGGGTACAAAGACCATAATATTTCGGCGGATGTAAGGAATGTAAAAGAGCCTAAGGTTTTAATTCATACATTTTCCGAAGCTGAGATTAAAAGAATGTTGTCATACTATAATGGCAATAATTATGTGGATATCAGAAACAAGCTTATTCTAATGGTCTTATTTGATACGGGAATACGGGTTAGTGAATTGACCAATATGAAAGATGACCAGATTCAAGACGGCTTTTTTATTATCTATGGAAAAGGAAATAAGGAGAGGGTTGTTCCGATGAATCCCGCTGTAGCAAAAATGTTTGTTAAGTTTAATGCCGCAAAAGATAAATATTTCTGTTGTCGAAATGCGGATGATTACGTTTTTCTTTCCAAAAATGGGAAAAAGTTGAATACCCAAATGATAAATATATTTATGAAGGAATGTGCAGAGGCAGTTCATGTTAATCCCAATGTTAGAGTAAGTCCGCATACATGCAGACACACATTTGCCCATTTACAGCTAAAAAACGGATTAGATTTATACAGCTTAAGCAGACTGTTAGGTCATTATAGTGTATCAATAACACAAAAGTATCTTGAAGGTATCGAGGATAATCAAATAATAGAGAGCGCAAAAAAGACAAGTGTATTAGGAAATCTAAAATAAATGAGCGGGATTTTCCCGCTCATTTATCATCTGTGTTTAATGCAAGTAATTCTGTAATCGTTGATTCAAGTAATGGTAAGTATTTGCTGTCAATCATATTGATTTTGTCAAGAATCAATTCATCTTTACCTCTTTTTTCCCCGAAAAGGATATAGTCTGCCGATAAACCGAGTAATTCACACATCTTAATAAGCATTTTTACAGATATACCGGTTCTTCCGCGTTCAACTTCTGCAAGATAAGAAACGCTCACATCAAGTTTCTCAGCGAATTTTTCACGGGTATATCCTAAATCTTCACGTGCCTTTCTGATTCGCTTATACAAATACTATCACCTCTACATGTAGTATGAGAGTATGTATGAGGAAATAACATCAACTAAAATAGTATGTATAATATCTTGTATTACTTGATGACAGATGATAATATGTGTTTAGTCTATACAAAAAAGGAGCGAAAAAATGGCGTTGGTGAAATGCCCAGAGTGCGGGAAACAAGTGTCTGAAAAAGCAAATTCTTGCCCAAATTGTGGATATCCAATTTCAAAATATATTGAAACGATGCAAGAAGCTAATAACACAAATACAGTTTTTCCAGAAAATAAAAGTGAGAAAAATGATATTACTGTTACTGAAAGCATAAAAGAAGTATTTAATTGCTCACAATGTGGAAAAGAGTATAGTAGCTTTGCTGAAATTTGCCCTCACTGTGGATATTCGGAAAAAAACAAACGATATCAACGTGAACTAATGCAAGAAAGAACAAATCAATACAATCCCAACAATAAAAATAACAGCAGTTCAAGTTCGCAATCAGTGAAGAATTTTCTTATAGGCCTTTTTGTTATATTTGCAATAATTTTTCTTTTTAAATCTTGCGTAGGCGATTCAAATAAAAAACCATCTGAAACAAGTCTAAAGACACAGGCTTGGGTTTGTGCACAAGACGTTGTAAAACAAAACTTGAAGTCTCCAAGTACAGCAAAGTTCTGCACTATGCCAGAAGCGACAATTAGAAACTCAAAAGATGATGACTGGGCTGTTTCCGGTTATGTCGATGCGGAGAATTCTTTTGGTGGAACTGTAAGAACAGAGTTTCTTGTTACATTAACCTTAACAGAAAATGGATATACAAACGGATATGTAATCTTTGATGAATAGGAGAGCCAAAAAATGCCATTACAATTATACGTATGGAGACGGATTATGAAAAAAATAACTGCATTTGTTTTACTCATAGTAATGTTATTTTCGCTGTGTGGCTGTGGAAACAGTTCAAAGAATGATGCTGATTTCTTGAAAAATATGACAGCGGGACTTCAAGCACGCTGGAGAATAGCCAATAAGGGAAAGATTTTTACTGATGCTGCAAAATATAGAGAGTATATAGCTGCTCTTGTTGATAAAGAAATCGATAAAATCGGCGACTTATCTAGGTACACATTTGAAGATGAAAACTTGAAAGCATTGGCAGAGAGGTACATAGATGCTCTGAATATGCAAAAAGAAGGAAATAGATACTATGGGATTGATAACGCGGAATATCAACGGTTATATGAGGATTGCGGAAATAATGAAAGAGCGAAAGTAATCTATTCGTTGGTAAATGACTATGGTCTGAGAGTATCTAAAAAGTATGAAAGTACCCTTGATGAATTTGTGATAAAAGCCGAAATACAGCTGAAGGAAGAGGAAGAAGCCGCAAGAAGGGTTATAGAAATATCTATTTCAGACAAATATCTGAACAGAACATACTCCTATAAGACTAGCACGACGAAAAAAACTTGTTATGTGGAATCGTTCGAGTATTCTGTTGATTATTGGAACAACGACGATACAGCTACCGTAACACTAAATATAGAGGGTGAAAAGAAAAGCGATTCCAAGACAGCATCAAGTCCATGCTATGTTAGTTGGAAGCTTAGAGACGAACAAGGGGCTGTCATAGATTCCGGAAAATTTACGACAGGTGATATTGCTATCGGTGAGAAATTCAAAAATTGTAATGATAAAATTTATAATCTTCCCATAGGAGAATACACCATAGAGCTATTGAATATTGTGGGTTAAATCCGATTTTTGACCTACAAACAGAAATTTTATCAGCCCTTGATGCGTTTTGTGTCAAGGGCGAATATTATATTTGACCGAAAAGATTGTTGTGAAAGTCAACAACATCCTGAGCATCATCAAAGTTACAGTATTTTTTTATCCCTTCCAGTTCGTCAGCGTTTGTCCTAAACCAGTATGTCGAATTCAACTGTTTTATAAAAGTGGGTTCAATAGTTTTAAGAAAATCGTTAAGTGAATACGTAGGGAGATTTATCGTGATATTGTCTGTTTTCGTACTAATTTGCCATGCGGTATATACTTTATCAAAACCCAATATATATTTTGAATTATTTTCATATTGATATATTTTAATAGCGTCGTTATATATATACCTATATTTATTACCAAGAGAAAGACAAGAAGAAAGCAATTTCTCTATATCATCGAAGAAATCAGAATAATTGTCAGATAGGACTTCCAATTGTTCATATTTCGACGAATTGCCCGCAAAATATTGATGTAAAGCTCGTTGAGTTTCAACGTCATGTTTTTTCGAATAATATAGTACCTCGGCCAAAGTGGTTTCTTCTGTTAATTGTGGTATTAGACTTTTTATATCAGAAATTACATCCCTACTGTATATGTCAGAGAATCTTGTTTCATTTGTAATGGGGATACAGTTTGGAGAAATTTGCGGTTCCGAAATAGAAACATATGCTAGGTTAAAAGTTATATAACCTTTTTTAGACAAAGAGCGCAGTGAAGTTCTGCTTATCGAAGACAAATAATTTCGAAGATAGTATTTATAGTTTGAAATATTAATGGAATCGTCGTTAGCGTTTTCGATATATTCATCAGGAAACATTAAAACGTTTTTATAAAAGTCCTTTGTAAATATATATTGTCCATATGATTTAAAGTCAAAATTTAGTATTGCAGAATAAACTTGACTTTGATATTTAACATTATTTGCTCCACCGTTAGTAATTCGACCATCAAGGACATTTGCGTTTGGGTTAATGTGAACAATTTTAATGCTGTGACCAGAACCCGTTTTCTCAAAATGGATAAATTGCCTGATGACATCATAAATAATGTTTTTATTATTGCTGTCTACTTTAAGCGAAAGAGCATTTGAGAGCTTTTGAATTGAAGGATAAATTTGCCCTTCTTCGATATTAGCAATATTTGCACGTACGATATCGGCAACTTCTTTTTTGGTAGCCATAGCGACCTCCTTTTTGTGGATAAGATAGATTATTACAAACATGATTATATACAATTTGGGGCAGAATTGAAATCATATATAGTCATGGGCCTTGTGATAATATATAAATTCAATTCGGCCCCAAAAGTTATATCATATTCAATAATAACCTTTTCTTAAATGATAAATGATTAATGAGAATTATCCCGCGGAAAATTCTCAGATAAAAAAATTATATGGAAGCGAAGCGGACATATAATTTTTTCATGCGATGAATAGTATTTATGTGTATAAGCACAAATTGTCCTAATTTGTCTTGCCAAGGGGATGAAAAAATCGTATATCCAAAAGGAAAACATACGCCGCTTCGGTGTTCCACCTCGCGGCGTTACATGAGAGAAGATATTATTTGCTACATATATTGTTCTGAGTAATTGCGTATAGTGTGTCTAAATATACCCCCACATAGAAGAGAGAGCTTATTTTCTCTCTCTCAATTCTTTCTTGTATTTATAAAACGTATTACGGCTTATTTCTGCAAGCTTTATCACTTCTTCGTCATTAAGAACACCATCAAAATCTTTTGAATACTTTTTTATCTTCTCTTTAGCAGGAGCAGACTTTTTAACATTAAGTTTATTGCCTTGTTTCTGCCCTATTTGTTTCCCATTAAGACGAGCTGTTTCTATCCCTTCTTTGGTTCTCTGGTGTAAATCACTTACTTCTTTTTCCGACTGTTCAAATGCAAGTCTTATCTGCTCTTTGGCAAGTGCTAATAGATATTTGTTTACACCTTCCAGAATAAAATCAACATTACTTCCGGTAAGCTGAATATTGTTCTCCAATGCCTTCTTGTAAGTATCTGTATTAATCTGAGGTTCTTTAAGGAAAATAAGATTCACACCTTGATTAAACAGGTATTCGTAAGCATTAAATCCTTCTTCTGCATTCCCGCTCATTCTGGAAACACTATCGAAGATGATAGTGTCACCCTCGGAGACTTTATTATACAGCTTCTGCCATTCTGGTCTGTTAAAGCTTGTTCTTGTGAATATTTCTTTAATGATTATAGCATCCGGATAAGCTGATTTAATGTTTCTGATTTGACGTTCTATGTTTTGCTGTTTCGTGCTGATTCTGCAATAGCCATACATACACATATTGAAAACACCCCATATAGTATAAAATTTAACCATCATTAGATTTGATACTATTAATATACAGCCAAAGTCTACATATGTCAACATCTTTTGGTACTAAACTGTTTTAGGTTAAATTTGGCATTCGATGACAGTCCTGTTGATACCGAAATAAACGCATTACATGGAACGGTAATATTTATATTATTTTGCTAATAAAATATAAGGAAATCTGTCCACAAATCGCTTTTTGCTCTTTGGAAGTATAAATTATAGGGTAAAAAGAAAAATGCAAAATTTGAGAAAAAGATAATAATTTTAATAGATTTGACAAAGAATAATAGCATGGTATAATTATTTAATAATACATTGTCCGCTCTGTTGGAACAATGATTATAATAATTGAATACGGAAAGTAACGCAGAATGTCCTTCAATAATGCATTTTATTTCTTTTTTTGCTTGGTATGCGGGAACGAAGTGACCCCAAAATCGCTTGCGATTTTGAATGAGTGGGGCTTCTCCAACAAGATGCTCGACCTCACCCGTCACATCGACAGCGTAAGAAACGCTTAATTTGAAAAGTTAAATGAAAGGAAGGACTCGCGGTCCTTCCTTTTTTGATATGTTCACACCGACTTATGAACTGAACAACAGAATACTGGAACTGGTTGCCGAAATTTCGGAAAATGCCGCACTCGGCGGACTGGATTCCGAGCATCATGAAAACCTCCGGCTTCGGAAAACAAACCGGATTCGCTGTATGTTGTAAAATAAAAATGCAGAAAGTTGCAGAGTAAAACTACAGAAAGTTGCAACTACAATTTCCATATAATTGCAGTCTATGCAAAAATCCATTGCAGACATATTTCAAAACCATTAACCTTGTCTTGTTGCTCCAACAACAATAAGAACAAGGAGGAAAGGAGTATGTATACAATGGATCAAATCCATCGTACCAGAGAATTATACTTTGAACAAGGAAAAAATCTGACAGAAATTGCAAAGATAATGGGCTGTGATTGGAGGACAGTCCGAAAATATGTAGACAAAGAAAATTTCAGTCCACAACCGCCACAATCGCAATCATCAACAAAGCGAATATCCAAACTCGACCCATACAAAGCGGATATCGATTCATGGCTTGAAGCTGATAGGAAATCTCCGCGAAAACAAAGGCATACTGCAACGAGAGTGTTTCATCGACTGGAAGATGCTTATCCCGAATTTAATGTCAGTTACAGACTCGTTGCACAGTATGTATCTGAAAAGAAAGCACAACTCAGTCTGAAAAAAGCGGAAGGATATATTCCCTTGATTCATCATCCGGGGGAAGCGCAAGCAGATTTTGGAACTGCGGACTTCTATGAAAATGGTAAGCACTGGGAAAAAGGGAAATATTTCGTATTGAGTTTTCCATACAGCAACGGCGGATATCTGCAGCTCAATTACGGAGAAAATCTGGAGTGTCTTCTTGAAGGGTTGCAGAATATCTTTCAATACATTGGCGGTGTACCGTCGGAAATATGGTTCGACAATACAAAAACTATTGTAACAGAGATAATCCGGGGTGGAGGTCGTGAACTAACCGATCGTTTCCGACTGTTTTCAGAACATTACCGATTCAAACCCGTATTTATGAATCCGGCATCGGGAAACGAGAAAGGAAATGTTGAAAACAAGGTTGGATACCTAAGAAGGAACAAACTTGTACCGGTGCCTGAGTTTACCAGTCTGGCAGAGGAAAACATGACTTTGCTGGCCGCCTGTGACGCAGATATGAACCGTGAGCACTATGACAAATCTTCATTCATAAGCGAACTTTTCGAAGAAGACAGGAAAGCGCTCTTGCCATTGCCTAACGTTAAGTTTGACACTGCTCGCTACATTGCTGTACATACCGACAAATATGGAAAGTTCCGGCTTAACAACGGGAAACATGAATACTCCTCATCACCATCAATCTGTGAAGGAATTGTTCAGCTTAAAATCACTTCAGATACCGTTATTGTGATGGATGAAGATATGAGAGAAATCGTGCGTCACAGAAGACTTTATGGGGACGATACCCAAAAGTCTATGGAATGGCTTCCTTATCTCAAATATATCGCCCGAAAGCCAAGATCTCTTAGAAACAGTGGGATATATGAAATGCTGCCGGAGAATATCCGTAAGTATATGGACAGCTGTGCCAACAGTGACCGGGGACAGATTCTGAAAGTACTTGCAGAACTGACGGAGAGAAGTGGTTTTGAAAGTGCTGTCTGCACAGTTGATCAAGCTCTGGCTTATGATGCGATTGATCCTGACAGCCTTAAAAATCTTTACAGGCGTGTATACAGCGATGTACCGGAACTGCCTCCAATGAAAGAAGCAGATGCAATCCTTCCTCATGGGGAACTGATCAGTTTCAGCTATGATCTGGACGTTTTGGACAGTGTCCTTCGAAAGGTGGGTGCTGTTAATGAGTGATCTGCATGAGGAAATTTCTGTGCGTTGCAAAAAGCTGCGTCTTTCCTCCAATCTGGCTGAAAAGGCAATGACTCTGGCCGCTGACAGCAATCAGGAATACCTCTATCTGCTTCTTGAGGATGAGATAGAGCATCGTCATAAAACGAGGATTACCAAGCTTCTCAACACTGCCGGTTTCCCCAAAAGGTATGCAGTCGAACAATTTAAGACAGACGAGATAGTCTTCCCTGAAGGCGTCACGTTCGAAAGTCTCTTGAATCTGGATTTCTATCACAGTGGCAGAAACGTCATTATGTATGGCAGCACAGGTACCGGAAAAACAATGCTTTCCATTCTCATAGGCATCTCAGCTTGTAAAAAGGGCATCCCTGTAAAGTTTTACCGTACAGCCGGCCTTATTAATCTCTTTTCTGAAAGCAAAACAAAAGGAACACTTTCTTCACTCAAAAAGAAGCTGAATGATGCACAAATTATTATCCTTGATGAATTCGGATATGTGCCTTACGACAGAACCGGTTCACAGCTGCTGTTTGACTATCTCTCAGAAATTCATGAGACCAAGTCTGTCATACTGAACACCAATCTTGAATTTTCGCAGTGGGTCAACGTGCTTTATGATCAGAGGATGACAACCGCTCTCATTGGCAGATTGACGCATCATGTAGATTTAATCCTTTTCCCTGGTGGAAACAATCGGCTCAAGGAATCCAGCATCAATGCATCATTTTCCCATATATCCAATAATGGGGAGGTGAGAAATTAATGGCTGAGGTGTTCTCCAAGTCATTCGAAGAAGCAATTACTGAAATTCAAGTTCTTCACGAAGCACTTAATGAAGCGGAAGAATTCTCAAACGAGCTCAACACGCAGATAGCAAACCTTCAGGAGCGAAACAGATTATTGGAAAACCGTCTTCATAGTTATGGCATCGATTTCGATGATATAGACGATTTCCTGTCCGCTATATAATAATTACTATTGTCTACAAGGGATTTGAGCCGACCATTTCGGTTGGCTCAGAACTCTGCAACTTTCTGTAAAATGTAGTTGCAAAAACCTACATTTTTATTCTGCAACTTTCTGTATTTTGTGGTTGCAAAAAACACCGGATTCGCTCTGTTCACGGTTCGATAGCCATCGAGCAGAATTCGCTGACGATTGATCAGGTCACTGCGATCATCAACGGCCGACGTGTTCTTGCACCGCAAAAAGAAATCAGGGAGGCTTTGAACGCCTATAAAGCCTATGAGCACATTCCTGATTATGATCCGTACGATGCGGTGTCTATGCTGGAAGCACATGGAATCCTGATGAATGGTCTCACCTACGTCTGCGGAAGATTCCGCGATTGCGCGGTGGGAATCGTAAACGGAAAAGGAGAGCTGCTGCACACAGGCCCGGATTACCGGGAAGTGCCGAAGCTCATCGAAGAACTGCTTGCATGGACTGCGACGACGGAAGCACATATGCTGATTAAAAGCTGTATTTTTCATGCGCGGCTGGAGATTATTCATCCCTTTACGGACGGAAACGGTCGGATTGGCAGACTGTGGCATACACTCTTGCTCAGCCACTGGAAAAAGGGATTTGAATGGCTCCC
>JAZLHH010000102.1:0-9080 GCA_045616745.1 Candidatus Limivicinus sp.
CTCTTCGCCTTCCTCGTCATCATCATAAAGAAGGACCAGGAAATGCTCGTAAACGTCATTGAGTTCAGCATCGTCTTCCACGTCTTCGAAATACTCTTCGCCGTTGTCATCAACAGCGATACGGAGAATTACCATACCGTAGTCAGGGTCATCTTCCTTCATATCTGCAGGAAGAAATGCGCCGTAGGTTTTATTGTTATAGTCCATGATATCGAGGACTTCCAGGGTAAATTCCTCTCCGTCATCAGATGTTACGGTTATAAAATCGCTTCCGAATTCTTCGCTCATAATATGCCTCCTATGGTTTTCTGCTTTCATAATAAACTATTCTCCGAAACAAATCAACACCAAGCAATATTAACAGATTCTTTTCAAACTGGCGCTACCGATTTATTGCCCGCTATGATATAATATAAACTCAATTATTATGTTTCGGAAAGGAGGTTCCCGGCTTTGATAGAAAAGATTTCCCCGGATAATCGCCGCGAAGATATTGATGAAAAAGATTATCTGGAAGATTTTTCTGAAGATTCAAAAAAGAAGTCTCCATCAGGAAAAAAATTCTGGAAAGTTGCAGATTCCGTGTTGTCGGCAGCCTCTTCCGCCGTAATCTCCGTCCTGAAAGTTCTGGGGTGCTTTTTTCTGGTTCTGTTTCTGGCCGGCATGATTTTTGCCTGCATTATGGCCTTTTACATCAAGACCTGTCTTACTCCGGAACTCGATGTTTCTCTGAATGATTATAAGCTCAACCAGGCAAGCACAATCTGGTATCAGGACGCCAGTGGCGAATGGAGCGAACTTGTCACTTTGACCGGGCGTGAAAACCGCGTCTGGGTAGATTATGAAGACATTCCCAAGTATATGGAGCAGGCAGTTGTTTCCATCGAAGATAAGCGCTTTTATGAGCACAAGGGCGTAGACTGGTACAGAACCTCCGGTGCTTTCGTGGAGATGTTTGCCACTATGCAAAACAGCTACGGCGGTTCCACAATAACACAACAGCTGATTAAGAATCTGACAGGCCATGATGAAGTTACCGTACAGCGGAAACTGAATGAGATTTTCGGTGCACTGGAACTGGAAAAGAAATACGACAAAAAAGAGATCATCGAGTGGTATCTCAATGCCGTCTATTTCGGTGAAGGAGCCTACGGCGTACAGACGGCAGCACATACTTACTTTGGCAAGGATATTTCCGAACTTGGTCTGGCAGAATGTGCTGCTCTTGCAGGAATTACCAATCTCCCCACCTACTATGACCCGTTCTACAGCGAAGAAAACAACAAGACCCGCCAGGAGACTATTCTGTGGGAAATGTACAGTCAGGGTTATATCAGCCATGACGAATATAAAGATGCCTGTGCACAGGAACTTGTTTTCTCCAGGAGTCCCGACGAAGAATATACGCAGAACATCTATTCATACTATGAAGAAACTGTAATAGACGACGTTATCGCCGATATGATGGAGGTAAAAGGACTCAGTGCTTCTGCTGCCCGGCAATTGGTATTTAACGGCGGTTACAACATTTACAGCTTCTACAGTCCTTCCATTCAGGCATGCGTTGACAATATTTACCAAGATTTAAATCAGATTCCGAATCTCGGCGGAACCCAGCAGCTGCAAAGTTCCATCGTTATCATGAATCCCTATGACGGCAGCGTTCTTGCTTTGATTGGCGGGGTCGGCAGCAAAACCATTAATTTCGGGTTGAACAGAGCTACGCAGACCAAGCGCTCCCCCGGCTCCAGCTTCAAACCTATTGCTTCTTACGGACCTGCGACCGAGCTGGGATACATTACCCCGACTACTCTTGTCAATGATTCACCCAATATCCGTCTCAGCGGGACGAGCTGGTATCCGCATAATGACAGTGCCGGAGTCTACTATGGGTATCTCACTATTCTCGATGCGTTGACGTATTCTCTCAACACTGTTGCGGCACAGATTGTGGATAAAATCAGTCCGGAGACCAGTTATAATTTCCTGAATAACAAGCTGGGATTTACGAGTCTTGTTCCGGACGACTGTGCCTATGCACCTATGGCTCTCGGTCAGCTGACCAACGGCGTTACTGTCCGTGAAATGGCAGCGGCCTACAGTGCTTTTGTAAACGACGGTGTATTCACCCGCAGCCGGACATACTCTCTGGTAACGGACCGAGACGGAAATGTGGTTATCGATAACACGCCAAGCACCATTCAGGCATTCTCCCCCAATACCGCACACGTCATGACCTACATGATGGAAAATGCCGTCAACAACGGTACCGGCTCCAGTGCCAAGATTTACGGAATGCCCGTCGCAGGAAAGACCGGTACTTCCGGCGAATACAATGACCGTTGGTTTGTCGGCTGTACTCCTTATTATGTGGCTGCTGTCTGGACCGGTTACGATATTCCTGCCAGAGTCAATGCCGGAGGCAATCCTTCAGCCCAGCTGTTCAAAAAAGTCATGACTCCGGTTCATGAAGGTTTGGAATACAAATCATTTACATATCCGTATATCGGAGAAAATACCGCTATCTTCGGAATCACTCAGGAAGATTTGCTCGGTACCCCCGTAGAGGAAGAGCCAATTCCTGACGGCGGTTACATTCCGGTCTATACTGACGGCGGTTCCACAGGAAATACCACCGGTGGCGGCGGTGTCGTGATATTTGAGTAATAATAATTTATCCATAACAGGAGGAATCAGTTTTGGCAAAATTGGAATATAAGGGACATCCCCTTCAGAGGAAAGACAGCTTCATATACTACGGAAGTTTTGCCGACAAATACATTGTCATGATGCAGATTCTGGAAACAGAAAAGGTCAAAGATCTCAGTGTTGCGACCAAGGTTTCCGTTCAGTTGCAGTACACTGATCCGTCCGTCAAATCCAGAGACAGAGTCATTAAAAAGACGGAAAAGGAAAGCCTTTATTCAGCAATCGACGTTGCAGCCGTGTGGCTGGAGCGGCAACTGGCAGCAGGCTGACAGAACCCGGAAACGTTTTATGGGCAAAAAGCTCATTGCCCTGCTTCTTGTTGCTGTATTTCTCAGCATTCCTGCGGTCGCATACGCCGACAGTGCTACTGTTACTGCCAGTCATGTTAACTTCCGCTCCGGACCGGGAACAGGTTTTCCCGTCAAGGCCTGTCTTTCTCAGGGAACTGTTCTGGATGTCCTTGACACGCGGGACGGCGTCTGGTATGCCGTGAAATACAACGGAGAAACAGGCTATATTTCTGCTCAGTATCTGAAATTTATTGGCGGCAATTCGACAGTGACTCCGTTTTCAACTGCAGTTCCGGTGATAAATGAGATGACTGTTGCGGAGGAGACTCCGGTATCTCAGAATACACCGGCGCCTTCTGCGGAGCTTCCTCCGGTCGCTTCTCCGGAAGTGAGTTCTGTTCCTTCCACAGAATCCTCATTGCAAACAGAATCTGGGGCCGAACCTGTAACGCCGACTCCTACGCCAACTCCAGGTGTGAATTCTGCCACAGCAGTTGGAGTCACAGCGGCTTCCGATCCGCGGTCGCCGTTAGTTCAGGACGTTATCAACGGTTCCTCCGTAACCGTCTCTTCCGACTCTGGGAGCGGTTCCATCGGCGGCGACTACGTCCGTTTTCGTACCGGTCCCGGCACGACCTATAAAATATTAGGAACTTACAACCGTGGGAAAGCTCTTACCATTGTCGGTAAAGCTGATGACTGGGTTAAATGTGAAATCGACGGGAAGACCGGTTTTGTTTTCGGGCAATATGTCATCCGTTCCAGTACCCAGGCTCCCTCTGAACCCGCTCCTGTGCAGAAGGTTGACAATGCGGAAGGGTATATTTCCGGCAATAACGTGCGATTCCGTGAAGGTCCTTCCACCAGTTCCGGAATTATCAAAGAGTTCTACTATGGGAATCCCGTTACTATTACCGGAGTTACCGGTGACTGGACAGCTGTATGCTCCGACGGCAGATCCGGTTATGTATTCAGCCAGTACATAAAGCAGGGCAGTTACAGTGTACCTGCTGTTTCTGATCAGACTCCGGTTTCTTCAGGAAGTGTCTCCGCGCAGGAACTTGTGTCTTTTGCAATGCAGTATCTGGGGACTCCGTATAAATACGGCGGAGCCGATCCTTCCACAGGCTTTGACTGTTCGGGATTCGTTTACTATGTTTATTCCCATTTCAATATATCGCTGAACCGTGTTGCCGCTGATCAGGCTAGAAACGGGACAGCGGTGAATGCTTCCTCGCTTCAGCCAGGAGATATCCTCTGTTTCTACTCCAATGGCAGTACAATCGGTCATACCGGAATTTATATCGGCGACAACAAATTCATTCATTGTGCTAACTCCAACACCGGTGTGATTATCACAGAACTTTCCGGATACTATTCATCCAGGGGGTTCGAAGCGAGAAGGATTCTCAGCTGATATGATTAATCCTCCTGTACCTCTTGCGGGGTACGGGAGGATTCTTTATAACGGTTTTTTACGCTATTCTTCTTTTTCGGAAATTGACTCCTCCGCAGCTGGAAGAATTTCTTCCGCTTCTTTCGGAGAGTCATCCAGTTCCGGTTCACTATCTGTTTCTTCTGAACTGCTATCTGTATCTTCCGGAATCGTATTCTGCAGCTTTTGAAATCCTTTGAAGCCCTGCCAGGCAAAATATGCACCGAATACTGCAAAGGCTGCAATCGCAGCAATCATCAGCAGTTTTTTCCAGCCTTGATTTTCTGCGACGGCACCATCAGAAACCAACTGATAGGCAAGGTAGACAAGATAGATTCCTGCAATCGTACGGATGCTGTAAGACACCTGCATGGAGTTTGCTTTGTCCCTCTCCTTATAGTTCTTAAACATAGGGGCTTGGTTCGTCTGTCCTCCCTTCTATAAATTATCTATTCCTTCTATTTAATTCAATATGACTCTATCTGCTTACCGCTGAATACATCAGCGCACTTCTCTTTTTCATTTTCACCTTTTGCGCGTTTGATTATATCTTTTTCTTTGAGAATCTTCAATATACTCTCTGTTTCGATATTTCCTTTGTACGGTAGAATAAATAAAGCTAATTGACAATGCCTTTTGCAAGTAAGACAGTATGTATCCACGGAGTGCAGTATAAGAGTCGTAAAAGCATCTCTTTTGCAAAATTTTAGTGTGCAATCAAACCGTTATCAGTATGGATTATCGACACAACAATCTGGGTTGTGCCGATGAAAATTTATGAATGTTTCGCAAAAAAGGAATACTCGCGGATGATTGTGTTCGGCTCTTAGCCCAGATAGTTGAGAAGTTGGATTTAGAGCCTTTTATAAGAGCACACATTGAACTCGGCCGTAAGCCTGCAAAAGCACTGTTAATAATGCTGAAAGTGTCGCTTTGTGCGAATATGGAAAACAGCTCCATCTTTTTGATTCTCAAGTCTTGTCCGATATGTTTCCTGTATCTATTTCTAAACCTTTCGGGCTACAGTCTCTTTTTTATTCTCCGCCAACGCTTTTTTCAATCTGATCCAGCAGGGGCATGATATTCGCACCAATCGAATTGCCAATCAGTACTATACATAAAAAAGCAATTGCCTTCGGATTGAGACATCCGCCGACTGTGCAATAAAAAACATCTGCGATAGAATGTTCGAAACCGGATAGTATAAACACCGGGATGCAGAAAAGTATTCCCGCCAGGGTGTTTCTGTTTCGGAAAGTGGATACCGCGCAGTACATCAGGACTCCGCAAAAGATTCCGCGAATCAATGTGCCGAAAGCCATCTGCGTCAGCTTGGCAGCACAAAGTTCCGATGCCGTATTCCCCAAAGCAGGAATTCCAGCTCTCAAAATCCATCCGCACAGGAGTGTTCCCAGAATATTCCCAAGCAAGCCGAGAAAAATCGCTGCACAGTCCGTCTTCGCCCTGCACTCCAGAATAAAACCGATTTTTCCTGTATACAGAGAATAGCTGTTGATGCAGATGACAATAAGAGCAACACAGAACAGTACAGACCCGACTATCTTATTTTCACAGCCGAGAAATACAGCACCGCCGATGGAAACCATGATTCCGGCCTCTATTCCTTTAATCGTGTTTTTTAAAAGAAAAGCTTTGTTCAAGAGTATCACAACCTTTACACAAAATAATAGAACTGCTTAGGAATCAGACCTGACTCAAACTCTCCCAGGCATTTTTTCAAGATTTCATTTCTCATCTGACAAAACAAACTGACCCTGGTCCAGAATCAATCATGATAGATCCTTCATTTGTCTCAATGAGGTAAATGCTGCGGTCTACAGGGTACGTAAGTCCAAGACTCCACTTTCCTCCAGCTTTTCATGTTGCAGCTGGGTTCAGTATACCATTCCAATTTGTGATTGGCAAATTCTGCTTTCAGATGCTTTATTACAGAACCTTTTACATCAGATGTGAAAAACGGCACCGGAAAAATCTGGTGCCGTTTTCTTATTTAGTTTCAAATCAGTCTACGAGCTCGATAACTGCAGTTTCAGCTGCGTCACCGCGACGTGTGCCGATGCGGGTAATGCGGGTGTAACCGCCATTGCGCTCTGCATACTTGGGTGCAACTTCATCGAAAACTTTCTTGGCAACTTCTTCACGAGTAATGAAGCTCAGAGCCTGACGATAAGATGCCAGATCCTTTGCCTTGCCAAGGGTAATCATTTTTTCAGCCAGAGGAGCTATCTCCTTTGCGCGAGAAAGGGTAGTCTCCATGCGGCCTTTATCCAGGAAATCGGTGACCTGCTGGCGAAGCATTGCTTTGCGCTGTGCAGTCGTTTTTCCGAGTTTTCTTGTTCCGGGCATAATAGCAATTTCCTCCTTCTGTCAGCTTTACTGGTTTTCCTCGCTTGCAAGATTCAGTCCCATTGCCTGAAGCTTCTGCTTCACTTCTTCCAGGGACTTCCTGCCGAGGTTGCGGACCTTAATCATTTCATCTTCGGTCTTGTTGACCAGGTCTGCGACAGTATTAATATTTGCACGTTTCAGGCAATTGAAGCTTCTCACGGAGAGATCCAGTTCCTCAATGGTCATATTGAGCGTCAAATCGGGCTGAACATCATCGACCTTGATGACAGTTGAGCCTTCCTCAACCTGAACTTCAGACAAATCCGTAAAAACTTTGAAGTGATCGCGAAGTATCCTTGCAGCATAGCTTACTGCTTCCTTCGCAGAAATAGTATCGTCCGTCCACACTTCCACTGTGAGCTTGTCAAAGTCTGTCTGGTTTCCTACACGGGTATTTTCTACTGTGTAGTTTACCTTGAGAACCGGGGTGTAGATGGAATCAACCGGAATTGTTCCGATCGGCATTGCAGGATTCTTGTTCTTCTCTGCCGAAACATAGCCTCTGCCCTGTTCAAGCACGAGTTCCATGCTCAATGCGGCGTCAGGACCAAGTGTAGCAATAACCAAATCGGGATTGACAATTTCAACATCCGCGTCAGCTTTGATATCGCCTGCCGTTACAGTTCCTTCACCAGAGGCTTCAATATAAACCGTTTTGGGTCCGTCGCAGTACAGCTTTGCAATAATACTCTTGATATTGAGTATTATTTCAGTGACATCTTCCTTGACTCCGGGGATTGTCGTGAATTCATGCTGAACTCCGGCAATTTTTACGCTTGTTACGGCATATCCGGGGAGCGAAGAGAGAAGTACACGGCGAAGGGAGTTGCCGAGCGTCGTGCCGTAGCCGCGTTCGAGAGGCTCAACAACGAACTTTCCGTATGCGCCATCAGGAATCGGCTCGAAGCATTCTACATGCGGCATGTCAAAATTAATCTTATTAGACTCGACCATATATTTAATATAACCCTCCTTGTTAATATCGCGCCTTGATGCGCGTGCCGTGGAATAAAGTGCCTTTCGAGGGTATTACTTGGAGTACAACTCGACGATCAGGTGCTCCTCGATAGGAAGATCGATGTCTTCTCTTGCAGGAACTGCTACAACCTTAGCCAGATTGTTATTTGCGTCGTACTCGAGCCACCTGGGAGCTACGCGGAATGCGTTCGCTTCAATATTGGCCTTAATCTTTTCAATGCTACGGCTGCTCTCTTTCAGAGCAACAATCATGCCGGGCTTTACCTGGTAGCTGGGGATGTTGACCTTGCGGCCGTTAACCGTGATGTGACCATGAGAAACCATCTGACGTGCCTCCGCGCGGCTCATTGCGAAACCGAGACGGTAGACAACATTGTCAAGACGGCTTTCCAGAATTGCCAGCAGGTTTTCACCGGTCTGACCGGGACGACGTTCCGCCATTTCAAAGTAGCTGCGGAACTGGCTCTCGAGAACACCGTAGAATCTCTTTGCCTTCTGCTTCTCACGAAGCTGCTGGCCGTATTCGGAGTTCTTGCTTCTGCCCTGGCCGTGCTGGCCGGGAGCGAAAGCGCGGTTTGTCATCGCGCACTTGTCAGTGTAGCAACGGTCGCCTTTGAGGAAAAGCTTCTGGCCTTCACGCCTGCACTGGCGGCAAACTGCTTCTGTATATCTTGCCATAATTCTTTACCTCCCTTATTATACGCGGCGACGTTTCGGAGGACGGCAACCATTGTGAGCAATGGGAGTGCAGTCCTTAATCATCGTCACTTCAAGTCCTGCCGTCTGCAGGGCGCGGATTGCAGCTTCTCTGCCGGAGCCGGGGCCTTTAACGAAAACTTCAACCGTTTTCAGACCATGCTCCATAGCAGCGCGTGCTGCGGTCTCTGCCGCTTCAGAAGCTGCGAAGGGAGTAGATTTCTTGCTTCCGCGGAAGCCGAGGCCACCAGCGGATGCCCAGGAAATAGCGTTGCCATTGGTATCGGTTACCGTTACCATGGTGTTGTTGAAAGAAGAGCTGATATGAACCTGGCCTTTTTCTATGTTCTTGCGCTCTCTTCTGCGAGTTCTGACTTTTTTCTTTGCATTATTAGCTGCCATAATTCATACCCTCCTTACTTCTTCTTATTTGCAATTGTACGTTTCGGGCCCTTGCGGGTACGAGCGTTGGTCTTGCTTCTCTGTCCACGTACAGGCAGTCCGCGTCTGTGACGCTGGCCGCGGTAGCAGCCGATCTCGGTCAGGCGCTTGATGTCAAGTGC
>JAZLHH010000103.1:0-3191 GCA_045616745.1 Candidatus Limivicinus sp.
AGAATCACTAATTTCATATGGTTTCCTTTTTTTAGGTATCGTTCCAAACAGAACTGATTGGGACAGTCACAATAGGTATATACGTCGCAGCATCCTGCATCCCGCAAACGGCCCCATTTAATACACAGTTTTCTCTTATCCACCATATAGTATCTGGATCAATTAAGCTAATAATCTGATCCTTGTAATATATGAACATCTCATTTGACAACAGAATTGAAGTTCCGTTTGCAAACTTCGAATCATAGTTTATTTCATCAGTAATCTCTTCAGCTCTCATTTCCGGATATTCGTCAGACTTCATATAAAAGAGTGTGACCGTACTATCTGAAATGTCAATTACCTTCCAGCTTCCAGCCTCATTATCAACTACATCTCCAATCTTGTGCGTCTTCGTTTGGGTAGGTTGCGTGTCAGATACCCAGCCGAAAACGAGAACCAGATTGGCAACATGTACTTTTGTTTTTTCAGTCGGCCATTTAGCGGTTTTGTACTTATAGGTATAATCCGCGCTCGTACTTGCGGCAATAGGACCGAATGTTGCCAGTATATCTCCTCCGTTCTTAGCATCCGCTCCATTAATCTGCGCTGCAAACTTCTTCGACCCGAACGGCATATCACCGTTGGAGAAGTCAACCAATTCCCATCCGTCTACCGTTTCAATCTTCGCCGATGTAACTTGGATGGTGCCGGATCCGTTATTCGTAATGGTTCCTTTAGATCCACTCGTTAAATTACCAACCGGTGTTGATACTGTAACAGAAATATTTTCCGCAGGGATGTCTACATATAAAGGAATCGTTTCTGCCAAAGCGGTTGAACAGAAAGAAAGGACTGTCAGCAATGACAGCAAGAGGCAAATCGCTTTTTTCATAATAATCTCCTCAATTCTTGACAGTGATTGTAATATTTGCACCGGCCTGGCCAACGACCTGACCGTTATCATACGAATAGAACATCGCAACGCACGGATAATCTCCCTTTGGCAGATTCACTTTCAGTCGATCGTATTGAATCACCTTACCTACCGGAATCAAACCGGTTTCATAAAGCAGATAATTATCTTCCAATCTGTAAATCTTCACCTGCTGCGGAAGCGTGTTGATTTCTTCATTGATGATATTCAGATACCCTTCTTCTGTTCCGGAATTAAATACAGGATTGGAGCAGATGGAAATCGTCATTGTATTTCCTTCCGAAGGCGGAACATCCTGCTGTATTTCTTCCGGCGATATCGCTTTCAGGTCTGTGGCCGGTGAAACCGACTTCGGGGAAGGCCCCTGAACAAACGTCATCAGAACGGCAACAATTAAAATCAGAGCCGCACTGACAGCTGTCCCGATTATTAATATTCTCTTCGGATTTTTGTTCACGAATCACACCCCGCAAAATATACGTTACCAAAATGTAATATATCTCTTTTTCCTCCTGAATACAACCCTATTCTCTTCTTTTTCACTTATTGTTGAGAAAATGCACGAAATCAGTTATAATAACAAAAAAAGCGGAGGGTTCAATATGAAAGGTATTATTCTTGCCGGCGGTGCCGGTACCCGTCTATATCCTCTGACCATGGTCACATCCAAGCAGCTGTTGCCGGTCTATGATAAGCCGATGATTTATTATCCCCTCTCCACGCTTATGCTGGCCGGTATCAAGGATATTCTGATTATTTCTACTCCTGCAGATACGCCGCGGTTTGCGGATCTGTTAGGAGACGGCAGCCAGTTCGGTATCAGTCTGAGCTATAAGGTGCAACCCTCTCCGGACGGTCTTGCGCAGGCCTTTATTCTCGGGGAAGAATTCCTCGGCGGGGAAGCCGGGGCTATGATACTGGGTGACAATATTTTTTACGGCAACGGTTTCGGCCGACTTCTTTCCGAAGCGCGAATCGATGCCGAAGAGAATGGAAGAGCAACCGTTTTCGGTTATTATGTTCCCGACCCTGAGCGATTTGGTGTGGTCGAGTTTGATGAAAACGGAAAAGCCGTCTCCATCGAGGAAAAACCGGCTATTCCCAAAAGCAACTATGCCGTCACGGGTCTGTATTTTTATCCTTCCGGAGTTTCGGAGAAAGCCAAACAGGTTCAACCGTCTGCACGCGGAGAGCTGGAAATCACAACACTTAATGAAATGTATCTGAATGCGGGTCTTTTGGACGTTCAGCTTCTGGGCAGAGGCTTTGCCTGGCTGGATACCGGTACCATGGAGAGTTTGCTGGAAGCAGCGGATTTTGTCCGTATGGTAGAGATACGGCAGAGTATTACCATTTCCGCTCCGGAAGAAATTGCATTTCGGAACGGTTGGATTGATAAAAGCGAGCTGTTGAAGAGTGCTGAACGATACGGGAAGTCACCGTACGGTGCGCATCTGAAGTCTGTAGCTGAAGGAAAAGTGAGGTAACGTATGACAATATTAGTGACCGGCGGCGCCGGATTCATTGGAAGTAATTTTGTTTACTATATGATGAAAGAGCACCCGGACTACCGGATTGTCTGCCTGGATAAGCTGACGTATGCCGGTAATCTGAGTACTCTTGCACCGATTATGGAGAATCCCAGATTCCACTTCATCAAAGAAGATATCTGCAATCGTGAAGCGGTATATGATATCTTTGAAAACGAACATCCGGATATCGTTGTAAACTTTGCGGCAGAAAGCCACGTTGACCGTTCCATTGAAAATCCGGAAATCTTTTTGCAGACCAATATCATAGGAACTTCTGTCCTTATGGATGCCTGCAGAAAATACGGAATCACCAGATTCCATCAGGTATCCACGGATGAAGTTTACGGGGATCTGCCTTTAGACCGACCGGATTTGTTTTTCACGGAAGAAACTCCGATTCATACCTCTTCCCCCTACTCCTCCTCGAAAGCTGCTGCTGATTTGCTTGCCATGGCCTATAAGCGCACCTATGAGCTGCCGGTCACGATTTCCCGCTGCAGCAACAATTACGGTCCCTACCATTTCCCTGAGAAACTGATTCCTCTCATGATTATCAACTGCCTGCATAACAAGCCTCTTCCGGTTTACGGAGAGGGAAAAAACATTCGTGACTGGCTGTACGTGGAGGATCACTGCAAAGCAATCGATCTGGTCATTCATAACGGGCGCGTCGGAGAAGTGTATAATATCGGCGGTCATAATGAAATGGCAAACATTGACATCGTCAATCTGATTGTCGAGGC
>JAZLHH010000104.1:0-11175 GCA_045616745.1 Candidatus Limivicinus sp.
AGCACATTTCCGAACCGGGTGGCAGTAAAGGAAGTGGTATGCGTGATTGGGCCATCGGCCTTGGGCCTCAGTTCATCTATGGCCTCTGGCCTATGCCCTAAGCCCTCCTTCGCCGCGTGTGCCAAGACAATCAGCTCGCACATCCGCTTCGTCGCGCCCATCACGTTGGTGGGGTTCACGGCCTTGTCCGTACTCACCAGCATGAAGCGGTTGACGCCGTACTCTTCGCAGAGCTCCACGGCGTTCAGCGTGCCGAATACGTTATTCTTCACGGCTTCCGTGCAGTTGTGCTCCATCAGCGGCACGTGCTTGTGCGCCGCCGCATGAATGAGAACATCCGGGTGATAGGCAATGAACACCTGCTCAAAGCCCCGCCGGTCACAGACGGAAACGATTTCTACCTGCAGGTCCAGACCCGCACCGTAGCGGATCTTCAGCTCCTGCTGGACGTCATAGACGCCGTTTTCATAAATATCCAGAAGAATCAGCTGCTTCGGCTTATATCCGGCAATCTGCCGGGCCAGTTCGCTGCCGATGGAGCCGCCGCCGCCGGTAATGAGAACGACCTTGTCCTGAAAGTATTCCCGGGATCTCGTTCGGTCAAACTCGATGGGCTTTCGGAACAGCAGTTCCTCCGCATCGAACTCCCGCAGGATCCGCTTCCCGGAACCCGTGGACTGAAGCGCAGGATAGTCATATACCTTGATGCGGCAGCCCGTGCTCCGGTAATACTCATAAACTCTCCTGAATTCTTCCTCATCCATCCGAGGCAGGGTGAAAACAATTTCCTGAACACCCATTTGGGTCAGCAGGGGCCTCGTTATATCCCCTTCGGAAATCACGGGGATGCCCAGAATCTGCCGCCCGATTTTTTCCCGCTGTACATCCACAAAGCACACCGGTGCATAGGCGGAGTTGGGATTGCTCATCAGGTCTTCCGCCAGGGCAACGCCCACTCTGCCGGCGCCTACAATGGCCACCTTGATGCGGTTGCTTCCAATATACTTCACGTCGGACCCGGCTTCGTTCTGAATGTCCACACCGCCGAAATCTCTGATGATCCTGCGCAGCATGCCGGAATTCTCCGGGTGTTTGTTTGCGTAGTCATAAAGATAATGGTAAATCATCCGCATGGTCATAGCGCCCAGCAGATTGATATAAACCAGAGAAAGCATCCGGATGAACTCCGCCCCGCCGAAGGGTAGGATGTAATTCAGAGCGATATACAACGCGCCGCCGACGGTATCCGCCAGAATCAGCCGGATATAGGCGGAAACGCTGCCGTACCGCCAGATCTGCCGGTAAACCAGAAGGAAGAACCGGAAGGAGAGAATGCATACGCCTGCGAGCACCGTCTGCTGCAGAATAATCTGCGGACTGTAGACCGTAGCCGTACTGGGGTGCAGAACGAACATAAGCGCACAGGAAACCAGGAATACGATAACATCGTACCCCAGCAGTGCCCAGCGCGTGGACTGCGTCCGGTATATAAACTTATCCTTCACTGACGGATTCATACTCTCCTCCGCATATGGTAAAAGTCAAAACGGCAGTAAGCAGTGTGCACGAATTATGCAAAATCTACATATACCGTATTAATATCCGAATCGTTCCAGTACTCCTTCGGCTGCCACTGCAGCGTTCCTTCATAGCCGCTCTCTTCCGCCAACGCCGTAACGGTGCTGTACGCCGCTTTTCTCGCCTCACCCAGGCCTTCTCGGATTGCTTTGTATTCTTCCCGCTCCTCTCCCGTGTAGGAAGAAAAACGGTTGGAACAGCTCTGAATCACCCAGGATTCCATGGCATCATGAATCCTCCGCAGTTCTGCGAAGGCTTCTTCGCACGCTTCGTACCCTTCGCAGTTCTCGTCCGCAAAGGCAAGAACCTTCTCCGCCTGAGTCAGATATTTCAGGTTTTCCGCGCCGTAGGTGACGAGAAACTCTTCAAAACGGCGGGTATCCGTGCCCATCTTATCGGGGGTGAAGCCGTAAACATCCTCAATGACGGCAATCCGCTTTTCCTGGTCAATGAAGTTGTATGCCCAGGTATAGTTGATGGTATACTCCCCGTAAAACTCCCGCTGACGGAGGTTTTCCGGCGGCAGATCCAGCGCATAATTGGCGAGAGCCGCTGTCTGCGCCAGGGTGGTATTGGTATAGATTCCGCTTTTGGCGGAATGAATCAGCGCAGGGATCCGGCTCAGCTTTGCCTCGCTCTTCAGCTTGGCAAACAGGGCGGAGACCATCCGCCGCTGCCGGTCTGTCCGGGAACTATCCTTTCCGTCGGCCTCTCTGCGAATTCGAATGTATGCCAGAACCGCATCCCCGTCCAGATGTTGCAATCCCTTGCCATAGTACTTCCCACTCATGGTTGTGAACGGCTGGTCTACGTCATAATCAATCCCGCCGACGGCATCCACGATGTCCACCACTGCCTGGAAGTCCAGCCCGTAATAATAGGGGATGGAGATGCCTCCCAGCCACTGCTCCGCTTCCCGGCGGACGTAATCGCAGCCGGCCTCCGGGTCATCCATGCCGCCGCCTACGTTGAAGGTGCCGTTCAGCTTGTAATAGCCCCGGTGGGGCGGCAGTGACACCGTCAGCGCATCCCGGGGGATGGAAATCAGGTTCACCGTGTTTTCATTGAAGTTCACGGCCACCGCCATCACCGCATCCGTGTGGGGCATGGTTCCGGAAGTGGTACTCCCGTCCTCCCGGGCGTCAATTCCCAGGAGGAGAATGTTGACAATGCCGTCCTTAATTTCTACCGCCGGCTCTTCCTCCGGCTCCGCTTCCTGCGCCTCCGCGCCTGCACCCTGCAGTCGGTTCTCGCCGACCGCTGCAGACTGTTCACTGCTTACTTTTGCCTGTTCAAACAGTGCCTCCGGCTTGTTCTTTACCGTATTGTATCTGCAAAGGGCAAAAATCCCCGCTCCCGCCAGGAGCAGAACAACAATGCCCAGGATCCATTTCTTCTTCATTTCGTGAACCGGGAATTATGAACCGATAAAATCCTTAACAACTGCCGAATACTTTTCCCAGTCGATTCCCCAGCAGTAATCATGATCCCAGCGCTCCACATACCAGTAATCATCCCGCTCCGGAATGGTCATGGAGTCGATGGTCGTTCCCAGAAACTTGGGTGCAGACAGCATCAGCCTGGCAATCTGGCCCTTGGTCAGGTTGGTATTGACCAGAGGCAGCATTTCATTGAGCAGCTGATTCATCTCTCCCAGGCTTTTTCCCTGCAACGCATTCAGCATCGCCTGAATCGTCCGCCGCTGGCGCACCACCCGGCTCCAGTCGGAATCAATCTTTCTCAGCCTGGCAAAATCCAGAGCATGCTTCCCGTCCAGATGGTACACTCCTTCGGAAATCCGGTAATTCCAGGCCCCGATGGCGCCGGCTTCGGAATCATCCAGAGCGATATCGATGCCGCCCAACAGATCTACAGCGGTGATCACGGCATCAAAATCTACGTTTACATAGCCTTCCACGGGGATGAGGAAGTTTTCCTCCACGGTTTGCTGAATCAGCTCCCCGCCGTCATACTTGAAGGCGTGGGTAATCAGGTCATAGCCGCCCCGGGAGGGCACATAGCAGGCAACCGCCCGCTCAATGGAGATCAGCTTTACCGTTCCTTCGCCGGTATTGAGAGAGCAGATCATGGTGCAGTCTCCCCGACCCCGGTCGTTGGTATTGGGAATCCGGTAATCACTGCCGATGAGCACCAGATTCACGATGTCATTCTGTTTCTGTACTTCGCCTTCCGGCTTCTCTGCCGCTTCCCGGACTTCTTTTTCCCCGTCCGCAGTGATGATAACATCTTCCGCATCGTTCGCAATGCCTTCACTGTCTGCAGCTTGCGGCTTGCTGCCTGCGGCTTCATCCTCGCTGCTTTCATAATGAATCCGGTTCAGCTTCCCGTTGACGTACAGCACACCCGCCCCGGCCAACACCAGAACCGCTGCCAATATGATAATGAAAACTTTTCCCGTCTTCCTCATTTCTCTACTCGTTAACCATGGCCTATGCCCTTGTTCGGTTCTAGGCCCTCGGCCTTAGGCCTTAGTATCTCCCTATGGCCCATGGCCTATGCCCTTATTTCCACCTCGTCCCAGTTTGGGGCTCTTGTATCGATATTGTGGCAGTCACTGCCGAAAAAAGCGACTTTATCCTTCTTCAGGCACTTCTCTGCCATCTTCCGGAACTTCGGGTCAGTAAATGCCCTGGTATTGAACTGGACCAGCATGCCCCGGTCCAGCACCCTGTCAATCAGGTGCCTGTCTCCGAACATCCGCATGTACCTGTCCACATGGGCAACAACCGGGGTCAGCCCCAGAAAGTCTCCCGTCTGCTCCATCTCCAGAAGCAGGTAATCGGACCAGGGAGTAAACGGCGGCTCCAGAAGAATACAATCCGTCCCCTGAATGCGCAGATCACAGAGGGCCTCGCACTGGGACATGTTGGGGAAGCAGTACACCTCCGCTCCAAGGCGGAGCTGAGGGAATGGGCCATCGGTCTCGGGCATCAGTTCATTTAAGCTCTGGAATGCCGCTTCCCGCCTTTTGAGAAACTGCTCCGGACTCTCTCTGTCCGCATAGAAGTGGGGCGTCAGCACCACCGTGTCGATGCCCTGTTCCGCTTCCATCTGCAGCATGGCCAGCGCCATCTCTGCGTCCTTCGCCCCGTCATCGATGCCGGGGAGAATATGTGTGTGAAAATCAGTCATCTGTCAAACGCTGAGGCTCACTTCAGCGAGTCTTCAATTCTCTGGGCAAGCTGCTCCACCGTTTCTCCGGCATAGGTCTGCAGCGGATGGATGGAAACCGTGCTGTTGGAAGTATTGAAAGCATTGTTCTCCGTTCCGCTGATGCCGAAGCGATAGTTTTCGGAAAACACGGTACGGGCTTCGTCCATAATGGCACATTCGGGATAGCCGAAGGCAACGGGCATCTTCCCCGTGAGCTCGGCAATCACCATTTTCGGGCTCGCAATCTGCTCCTGCAGGCCGTTGCTGCCGATACCGTAAAAATCTCTGTTGTCCTTGGCCCCCGCTTCTACGGCCACCAGGCCGGAGCGCGAAAGCTCCTGAATCTGCTCGGCGGAAAGATAACCTTCCTTCCCGATGAACCCTGTGCAGGGAGCGACAGAGAACTTGACTCCGTATTTCTGCGCAATGGGAAGGGCCTTGGTATAGACGCTCTCAAAGCCGAACTTGAAGAATATGATCACCGGGTTTTCATAGGAATCCAGCTTCCGCAAATCCTCGAACCAGATGGGGTCGTAGTTATCGCTGAGAAACTGAAACGCTGCATCCAGCTGGGCCTCCGTAGCACAGGTCCAGTCATTATCATCGCAGCCCAGATAGCGGATCACGGGGATTTTGACTCCCTCGGGATAATCCCAGTTTCCTGCGGAAAAGCTGTAATAATCCTGATTGTTAATGGAAAACAGCCCCAGGCCCAGCTCTTCCAGGGAATCCACCGGAAAATACTTTCCGTCGGAGACAAAATCTTCCGGAACAGCATTGGCCAGGTCATCCGATTTTACGGAAAGGACGTCATTGACGGACCAGGTTTCCACTTCTGTTCCTTCAATAAAGAGCTTACCCACAGCGCCGATTTCTTCGGCTTTCTCCACTGCCTTAATTTCTTCTTTCACTTCCTTGGGCAGCGGGGTCGGCGTGGCAACAGGATCATAGGCCTGCGGCATCGGTTCGCCGCCGCAGGCTGCCAGAGCAAAAATGCAGATAATCGCAAAAATAATTGCGGTAATTCTTTTCATGATTCTCCCTTATTTGTAATACCCGTACTTGGAATAGTACTTCTTCTCGGAAACCGGTGCGGAATTGTAGACAAAACCAATGACGTTGGCATCGGACATCCGGAGCTGGCGGAGCGTGGAAGCCACTTCCTTGTTCTCCGTGTCCTCATGACGGACGGATACAAGATACCCGTCCACCACCTTGGAGATGATGGCGGCGTCCGTTACCGTGGTAACCGGGGGGAGGTCAATGAATACAAAATCATAGATCTGCTTTAATTTTAATACCAGCTCCTCCATGGCTCTGGAAGACAGCAGCCCCGTGGCATCCTTGGGAATCCGCCCGGCGGGGATGACATCCAGATTCTCCCGCACACTTACAACCGTATCCGAAAAGGAAGTTTCTCCGATGAGCAGGTTGCTCATACCCGGGATCCCTTTGATACCGAACTTGGCGTTGATCGTCGGCAGGCGCATGTCACAGTCCAGAATAATGACCTTGCTGCCCAGCTCCGCAAAGGAGATGGCCGTATTGACGCAGTTGGAGGATTTGCGTTCGCTCCGGTGCCCGGAAGTAAAGGCGACAGACTTGCCGCCCTTGTCCGGCAGAGAGAAGATGATATTGGTACGGAGTGCCTTATAGGCTTCTTTGATGACAAAGGGAGAATCCGGCCCCAGAACATAGGAGGTCGCGTCCTTCACGGCTTTCCCCGCCGTCTTTTTGGCCGGTTCCGGCTTCTTCGTTTTCGTTTTCAGTTCCATCGTCAGCCCTCCCCGTAGGCATAGTTCGCCTTGTGTTTGTTTGCAGCATCAAAATCCGGAATGGTTCCCAGCACGGGGACGCCGAATTTTTCTTCCAGTGCCTTTTCATCCTTCACGGCATCATCCATCAGCTCCCGGATGACATAGAAGGCACAGATGGCAAAAAGACCCAGGAATCCCGCAATGGCTGCCGTGCGGAAGATGTGCGGCGTATACGTTCCTTCCGGCAGATAAGGTTCATCAATAACGCGCATGGAGGAGCCGTCAATAATGGCGGAAATCTGGCTTCCGGAAGCCTGGGCAATGGCCCGGGCAAAGTACAGCGCGTTTTCCGGGGACGTCCCCTGCACATAGACCGTAATGATTTCCGAGGTGCTGCTCGTTTCGGCTGTGACAAGCTCCTTCAGCCGGTTGTATTTGACCGCCTGCAGACCGCACTTCTCGGCGGCATCCATCAGCACCGTGCGGCCGGTGATAATGGCCGCATAGGTGGTAGCCAGATTCCGGGAAGCGGTAATGTCCGCACTGGAAACCGTATTCAGGTCGGAAGTGTCCGTTCGGTTGTTCACGTACAGCGTATATGACGTCCGGTACATCGGGGTCACGGCAAAGGCAGTAAATGCCAGCGCAATGAGCGCCACGGTAACGGCAAAAATAACAATGACGGCAATGTGCTTCTTCAGGGCATTCAGCAGGGCGAGTAAATCAATCTCTACTACGTTATCCATGAATGCGGATTCGGGGTTGTTGTTCAAGTTTTTGGCTCCTTTCAGCAGACGACAGCAGAACACCGGGCATTCCCTGTGTTTTGCTGCAAAAAATTCCATCCATGGTATTCTATCGCGAAATCCCTGCTTTTTCAAGCATCTCTCTGTGCCATTTTCCATTATTCTGCATAATTGCCTGATTTCGTTTTATTATAGCATAAACTTCTGTTTATTACTAATCAAATTAGCCTAAAACCGATTAAAATTAGTATATTATTGTACTGCTTACCGCTGAAATAGGTCGAGAAAGGGGGAATATATCTGAATTCGTCATTTATTGCGGACCGAATTACGGAGCTGCGTCTGAAAAAAGGGGTTTCCGAATATAAAATGAGCCTGGATCTGGGCCACAGCAAAGGGTACATTCAGAGTATCACCTCCGGCAGAGCCATGCCTTCCATGAATGAATTCCTTTATATCTGCGAGTATCTGGGTATCACGCCTCAGGATTTCTTTGATGAAGAGAAGAAAGATCCTTCCCTGGTGAATGATCTTCTCCAGGGGCTCTATTTTCTGGACCGGCCGGATTTGATCCTGATCAAGGAATTCATCGACCGCCTGAACAAAAAATAGCCGACAGATGCGAAAAGATAAAAAAGGGCGCGTCGCAAAACAGCGCGAAAAAAATGAAGCACAGAGACCTTGAGGAAAGGTTTCCTGCGCTTCTTTTTTGCCGGAAAACAGTGGTATAGACGAAACACAACGATTATCTTTGGCCTGGTCCATAAAGCAACAACTCCGGTACAACCCTCAGTTTTTGCATTTAATCTGCCTGTTGCTTTCGCTTTTTCATGTGTTCGCCTATGGAAGAGGTGTCAATAGAGTATATAAGGAATTATGATGCAAAAGACGTGTCACAATTAAATATATATCCTATTGACATTTTGCGATCGATATAGTAAATACATACTGGCAGGAGGCATTCATATGGATTTTACAAATTATCAAAAGAGTAATACCTTTTTCGGCGGCAGCGAAAAGAAGCTTGGCCTGATCATCAGCGGCAGCGAATATATGATTAAGTTTCAGAAGCAAACCGAGTTTGGAAAAAGGAATAACCATATTTCCGAATATATTGCTTCCCATGTTTTTGAGATGCTCGGATTTGAATGCCAGAAAACCTATCTTGGGACCTATGATGGAGAGCAGGTTGTCGCCTGCAAAAGTTTTATCCGGGACGGGTATCAATTTGTACCTTTTAACGATGTCGGAGAGAGCACGCTGGATCAGGATAAAGAAAAATACCAGTACTCGTATGAGGATATCATGCAGATGCTGCGTGACAATTCAAAGCTTACCAACGTGGATGAAACGATCAGTCAGTTTTGGAAGCTGTTTATTGTCGATGCATTGCTGGGCAATTTCGACAGGCACGGAGCAAACTGGGGGTTTTTAAAAAAGGATAATAAATACAAGCTTGCGCCAATATTTGATAACGGCTCTTCACTGTTTCCCAATCTTACCGATGAAGATGAGATGCTGAACATCATAAAATCCGAAGAAGAAACGAACAAAAGAATATACACATTCCCGACATCGCAGATTAAATTAAACGGTAAAAAGAGCTCATACTATGATGTGATAAGCAGCCTGCAATTTAAGGAATGCAATATCGCCCTTGCGGATATATATGCAAAAATTGACCTTGAACAAATATACTCTTTTATCGATAACGACGTTCTTTTCATCAGTGACACACAGAAAAAGTTTTACAGGCATATGATTACCGAAAGATTTATCAAAATTATGAAACTGTCTTACGAAAGATTAATAGGAGCGAAAGCATGAATCAGCATAATACGGATGCGCTTATATGCCTGAAGGATGATTTTGGCATAGAGTACGTCGTTTGCAAAATTGAATACAGAATATGGGAATCTGAAGAATTTGAATATCGGTTTATGCCGGTGTATCCTGTAATCGATTTGCTTGACTCGAATTTGTTTCAGGGGATACCGGGCATTGATCTTGACAAGAGGAAGCCGACATATGTGAGGGAAAACATTGTCCCGACATTTATCTCTGAAAGAGCACCGGGTAACAATCGCGAGGAATTATGGAAGCTTCTTGACGACTGTAATATGCAATATCTGAATCAACTCGAATGGCTGACGAAAACAGATACGCATTATGTCGGTGACAGGCTCTATGTGAGAAAGACGGCTTCGGCGTATGAGAACAATATTACTTTCGACAAGCTGAAGCGAAGTGTGGATATACAAAAGAGATTGCTTGAATACATCTGCGCCGGAAGATCTTTCACCTACGAAGGCTTCCAAATTGATGACTCAAACAGAAGCGTTTGCTATCATCTGCTGTATCGGTTATTCCGCAGAGAAAATGAAAGAATCAAGGGCTTGCAGGCAGATGGAATCAATCGGGCAAAGACAGAAGGTAAGTATCAAGGCAGAAAGGCAATTCAAATAGATGACCTGGCGTTTAATGATGTTGTGCGCAAATACAAAAACAGGAAAATCAGTGCAAACGATGCTGCAAAGCAGCTCGGAATCAGCTTAAGTACTTTTTACAGACGCATCTCCCTGAATGCATCAAATGAGTCGTATTCCTGAAATTATTCTGTTTTTCGGGAACAGAGGTCGCGTGGCCTTAAATAAAACCGAGCAGCGCTCGCCGCCCTCATAATCCGGACAAAAAAACAGCCACCCTTTGGATGACTGTTTTGAGAGTTGCGGGGGAAGGATTTGAACCAACGACTGTTTTTTGCAACCACAAAATACAGAAAGTTGCAGAATATAAATGTAGGTTTTCTGCAAAGATAACGAGCATCTCAATTTCGGGTGCCGTGATTACATTCACAACATCAATTTTGCCGACGTATGCTTTGCTCAGTTTAAAATTCTCACGTCTGGAATCCAAGATTCTTAAAACAGTAATTTTATCGGTGAAACCTTTTCTTAAATGCTGTTCCTCAAACTTCTTGGCGTTTCGGCAGCGGAGAATTTCACCTTCAAGCAGATCATCCCACGTGAAAATCAATCGGTTCTCGTCCAAAAGTAATTTGATAATTGCCCGCTCTGCTGAGCCTTCGCAGATACAAGCAACATACTTTGCAAGGTTCATGGTTAGTCCTCCTTGCCGCTTCGGATCAAGGATTTCTTCAAGCCCATGTAAGCATCATATGCAGGCACAGTCCCCTCAAGAAAGTCACTTTGGTATGCTTCGCTCTTTTTAATGTCATTGCGTTTGAGAATAGCGGAAAGGTTCTCGGCTGTAATACCCTGCCTGTTTCTTACAATGTAGACGTTATCGTTGCGATCAAATTCATCCAACAACTCAGGATAATGTGTAGAGAACACCAGCGTTGCACCTTTATAGTTTACTTTTGGATCCATATAAAAACGCATGATTGTCGAAACAATCTCACGATTGAAGTGGTTTTCCAATTCATCGACAATAAGATAGCCACCTGTTTTAAAGGTGTTCATTGCACTGATAAAGACATTAATGCCCTTAATGGTACCGGATGAGAGATACCTGTTTAATTCTGATGCTTGTTTGAGGATAATTTCTTCTTTTCCCTTAAACTTCAAACAAATATCGGTATTGGAATCGGTGCTCTTTAACTTCAAGTATTCAACGCTTGGATCAAAGAAAGCGATTAACTCAAGAGGACAATCTTCGGAAATGTTCAGTTGGTTGATATTAGTGTATCGCAGCATATCAGTAAATAAGAGTTCCTCTTTGTTCCTCTTATTAAAAGCTACCATAATACTGACATCATCAAGCAAAAACTCTGAATTAATATGCTGCCTTGACATATTGATCTCGGCAGAAGAAAAATCAAGCAGGTTCTTCTTTCGCAATTTCTTGTCCACAGGCTTTGACTTTAGTGTTTCGTGAATGATGACAAATTTGTTCTT
>JAZLHH010000105.1:0-4284 GCA_045616745.1 Candidatus Limivicinus sp.
ATTTCGCAGGTTCACGCCCCGTTCCCTGCCTATATGCCGGGAAATGAGGAACTGAACGCGCGGCTGCGCCCTATTCTAATCAAGTCAGTGCAGCTAGCGGAGTATTTTGAAAGTCCCCATGTTCTTGTTCATCCTTCCAAACTGAATGACGGCGATGACCTGATTACCATTGAGGAGGAATGGGAACAGAACCGCGGAATATATGAAGGGCTGATAGAGGCGTTGAAAGAGCATAACGTGGTATGTCTGCTGGAAAACCTCTTCGCCGAAGGCAGCGCGAATATCCGTTTTGCCGCCGCCAGTTCGGATTTCCCCGTTGTATGCGACTGGATCGATAAGCTGAATGAGGAAGCCGGGGAGAAGCGGTTTGCCTTCTGTCTGGACACCGGTCATGCCACCCTTGCCCGCCAGAACCTGTACCGTGCCATCAAGCTGCTGGGACACCGTTTGGAAGCCCTTCATATGCAGGATAACTCGGGCCACCTGGATGAGCATACCGCTCCGTATACCGGCATTATCCGCTGGGATTTGGTGCTTCATGGGCTGAAAGAAATCGGCTATCGCGGCGACCTGAATTTCGAAGCCGGCAAAGCCATTGAAAAATATCCCCCGGAGATGCATGACATTTGTCTGAAGATGCTGGCCCGGACCGGTGAGTATTTCCGAAAACAAATATTAACAGAATGAGAAAAAAGACATTATGGCAGCTGATAACAAATCGTTATGTTGCTGGATACCATTTTTGTCAGTGAATCCTGACAAAACGCAAAAAAGACTTGAATTTTCAACAGAAGTTACACGCGTCTTGATACACTTGGAGCAGAGTATTCTAAAGAAGCTTGGCGCGAAGTGATCGCTGGAACCCGGAAACATAGTAAGCGCTCAATGTTCCGCGACCGAACTCTCCATCCCGAAAGACCTTTGCATTTCTTCAGCCCACGGCATCAGATCGTCAATGTTTCCCTGAGGATTATTTGTGAACCGTTCAGGCAGAATCGTCAGCAGATGGTTCAGGTAGGTCTCGGGGTTCAGTCCGTTGGCCTTGGCGGTTTCCAATACGGTGAAGATGATCACGCTGGCATTGGCTCCGGCCTGCGTGTCGCAGAAAAGCCAGTTTTTTCTGCCGACTACGATCGGGCGAATCGCGTTCTCCACCTGATTGTTGCTGATTTCTATTTCGCCATGATCAAGGAACACGCAAAGGAACTCCCGCTGGTTCAGGGAGTAGGTGATTGCTTTCTTCAGCTTGCCCGCAGGCTTAAAGATGGTGTCCAGCCACTCGTAGTACTCTTCCACAATGGGTTTGGAAAGGAGCCGGCGCTGCTCCCGGCGTTCAACATCCGGGAGACCTTCCAGCCTTTGTTCCACTTCAAAGAGCCGGCTGCAGTATTCCAGCCCTTTTGCCGCTAAGGCGTTCTCCTCAGTGGCTCCGTCGGGCATGGCTTCTACCCATTTGCGCCGGGCATGTGCCCAACAGCCTGCGCGGATGGCATTACTCAGTATGTTGTACCCGCTGTAGCCGTCTGAGATCACAACACCGGCATAACGTCCCAGCACTTTCTCGGCGCAGGCACCCTTGCGGCTCTCTTCGTATCGGAAATACCGGATCTGCCGCTGCGCTCGCTTTGACGAAGCGTAAGCCCAGATCCGTGATTCCGCTGTGGCTTCCCGACCCGGCTCTTTGTTTACCTGCAGCACGGTCTCGTCCGCATGAATCACTGTTTGTTGCAGCAGCTCGGTCAGGAAGGCGTCGCTGAAGGGCTTCAAATAAGTCTCGGCTGTCAGGATTACCCAGTTGGCCATGGTGTTGCGCTTCAGGTCAACGCCCATCCGCTTCCACATCTGTTCCTGCCGGTACAGCGGCAGCGCGTCCAAGTACTTTTTTACGATGATATCCATGACAACAGAAGCCGAGGCATAGCTGTGCGGCAGCAGCGGCGCGGGTACATGGGGACGGCGAATGTCGGCGTTTCCGGTTTCCTCTTCCGCTTTCGGATCGGCATACACCTTGCACCGGTAGACCCGTTTGTAAATCCGGCTTGGTTCACGAATCAGTTCCACCCGTACATCATCTGTTCCAATGCATTTCAGAGGACGTCCGTCAGTGGTGAGCTTCTGCTCGTCCGGAAGATCCACAATGACTGTCTCTTCAGGAACGTTTGCACATAGTTCTTCTATGGTGCGCTTCGGTTTGCGGGTGTGCGCGGATACGGAGACTTGCTGCTTTTCAGCAGAAGGCGCTTCCTCCGGAGTTTTCTCTGTCACTCCGTCCCCGGCCTGTCCGAACAGGCTCAGCTGGCCGTCGCAAAGCAGATACGTCCGTTTCTCACTGCTCTGCCCGAACCGCGCACGGTTCTGATTCAGGATGATCTCAATCTTTTCCGCAATGATCCGGTCTTTTTCTTCAATAGTCGCGGTGAGCTTGTCTACTGTGGCCTGCAGGGAAGAAATCTGCTGCATGAGAATATCCACAATCGCCTTGGGAACCAATTCTTCCGCCACACCGCTCACCGCCTTCCTCAAGAATCTTTTCACTTATATTATTCGACATGAATGGCAAAAATCCTTTTGGAAATTTCCACTTTTTTCATTTTTTTCAGCAAATTGTTCCGGGATTCCCCGGTTCAAACGCCTTCTTTTGGACAATGGACAGTCCTTCCATGAGCCAACGGAATTCCTGCTTCGTCAGCAGTTTCAGTTCCTGTTCATTCCGCGGCCACTGAAAACGCTTTTCCGTCAGACGCTTGTACAACAGCACGTATCCCGTCCCGTCCCAATACAGCGCCTTGATTCGGTCTGCCCGGTGTCCGCAGAACAAAAAGATGGAGGTTTCCTCCAGTTTCTGCCCAAACTGTAATTCCACTACAGCCACCAGCCCGTCGATCTGCTTCCGCATATCCGTATACCCGCAGGCAATGTAGTAATTCTGAATCCGGCTGAAGTCAAACATGGCGGTTCAGCGCCTTTACCAGGTCTGCGACGGCGTCCGCGCTGCTGCCCGCAGGCAGCGTGATGACACTCTCGCCATGACGAATGGTGATGCCGGCTCCGCTCTCTGCCGTGTTGGCAACCGGCATGGTGTCCGGATTAACACGCAGCAGCGAACCGGCTTGTGTGGGGGCCGGAAGGTTGAGTTGCCTGGTTGCTTCGGTGACGAATTTCTTTTCCCAATAGTAGTATGTCTTGATGGGGATTCCCTGTTCGCTGCACCAGGTCCTTACTGACATCCCGCTGGAACGGCATTCAGCTATCCGTCCTGACCATTCCTGCAGCAGTGCCGCGTGTTTCATTGCCTGCACTCCCATTGCACAGCCTCCCTGTCTTATGTTTTCTAATAGATTCTATTGGATTCTATTAGAATCTCGCAGACATATTATCCCATGCTTCGGGGGCCGTTGACAGGTGCGTGTTATTGAGCGGTTACGATTTTATTGACTTTATGGCAGTTTTATACAACAAAATCCGAGGCTCTTGCCTCCGACTTTGTCGACAGTCTGCCGGATCTGTCAAAACATATCCGTTTTTTCATGTTTTATAATTATAACAAAACCGGATGTATCGAGTTAACCGATGTTGAAGCATTTTCAGATACACCCGGATGGCAAAGGATAATAGTGGATTAATGTCTGACGATGTCCGGGCTTGTGACAGAACAGGTGAAAGGCAGAAAGAAGAGGAAAGTCAACTCTTTTCCTGTTCTTCCTTTTTTTGCTGCCGGTACTGGGTGGGCGTCATACCTTCCAAGGCTTTGAACTTTCTCAGAAAGCTGGGAACATCTGTATAACCTACTGCCTTCACGCAGTCACCGACTGTTTGTTTGGTACAGCAGAGCAGACGCTTGAATTCCTCCAGACGGAGCATGGCAACATACTTGGCGAAGCTAAGCCCCGTTGTTTCCTGAAAAATATTCATAGCGCGGGAGGCGGTAATCCCAAAGTCTGATGTTAATCGATCAAGGCAGAAATCGAAACGGGAAAAATTTTCACGAACATATGCCAGAATCCGATTTCGCAGCAATTGCTCATTTTCATCATCCCGCTTGCTGGTGGCCAGACACAACGCGTCAATCGCAGTCTGAACGGAAGCGATGAATTCGGCCTTTGACTGGAACATGAGCAACGGCTGCAATTCCACGTCCGTGAGGGACTTCCCATTGCGGGCGGATTGATCCTGCAGGACACTTACAATCCTGGATGCGTTGTAGCGGAACATAAGAAATGAGGACGAAATTCCGGAGATTTGTTCAATCAAATCAAGGGCTGACCGCTTTGCCACCGATGAGTC
>JAZLHH010000106.1:0-20470 GCA_045616745.1 Candidatus Limivicinus sp.
GTCCGATGTCCTTAGCTTCCGTGACAAATTCGCCGTATCCGCCGAGGGCTTCTACGACCTTTTCGTAGTGGCAGTCGCGGAGATACAGGCCGACAAATTCCTTGTCAGCTGCAGCCTTCTTGGCTTCGGAGTTCTTAATCATACCCCAGCAGCTGTCATTCACGATAACGGTGGTGATGTCGATGCCGTAGCGCATGCAGGTGTCATATTCCATAGCGCCGTAGCCGAATGCGCCGTCACCGGTGAGAAGAATGACCTTCTTTTCGGGATGTGCAAGCTTTGCAGCCATTGCGTAACCCACACCTACGCCGAGCGGTCCGAAGCTGCCGTTGGCAATGGTGAGGAGCTGGCCGGGGCCCATTGCGGGAAGAACTGTATTGCCCCAGGAAGCCGTATCACCGCCGTCGATGACAAGAATCGTGTCTTTGTCAATACGCTTGGCAAGTTCTGCGCAGAGACGGAGCGGATGAATCGGGCACTGGTCGGAAGCCATTGCCATCTGGAGGAAACCGCCCAGTTCGCCAAGGCTGCCCTTAATCATGCCGACCCACTCGGTGTGCTTTGCTTCATTGACGAGAGGCAGGAGCTGCTCCAGAACCGTCTTGATATCGCCGACGATGCCGTGGGCAATGTCCAGCTGGTCGGTAAGTGCTGCGCCGCTGATGTCAACGCGGAGAATATTGCATCCCTTGGGGAATACATTGCGGTTCAGCGTGTAACCGGTGCGGGTTCCGAGAATGATAACCAGGTCGGAATTCTCAATTGCGCCCTTGGTAATGGGGTGCTGGCTTGCACCGATTCCCATTGCCAGCGGATGGTAATCGGGAACAATGCCGCGGCCTGCGTTACGGGTGAAGATAGGAATGTCAGCCTTCTCAATGAACTGGGTGAGAACTTCCGCTGCGCCGGACCAGAAGCAGCCGGAGCCAGCAATGATCATGGGGCGCTCCGCCTTGTTGATCATTTCGGCAGCCTTCTGCAGATCTGCATTGCCGGCGCCGGGTTTGGAAACTGCTACATAAGTATTCTGGAATTCGATATCGTCTTCCTCATACTGGTCATATTCCATGCGCTCGCGGGGGATATCAATGTAGACGGGGCCCGGGCGGTCGCTCTTTGCAATGTTGATTGCACGGCCGATATACTCGGGGATACGCTCGCCTTCACCGACAGAGCGTGCATGCTTGGTCATAGCTTCGACGACATTGAGCTGATCGAAGTCCTGCAGTTCATTCCGGTCATATTCTCTGGTGCGGGCCTTGCCTGCCATGCAGAGAACAGGAACCTGATTGCAGCTTGCATTTGCCAGGCCGGTTACCAGATTGGTAAAGCCAGGGCCGGCCGTTCCGGTGCAGACGCCGATATTACCGGTCGTGAGTGCCCAGCCTTCTGCCATGAAGGCAGCCGTCATTTCGTGACGGGTGCCGATAAAGGGAATGCCGTTCTCAGCGCAGGATTCCATCATCGGGTAAATATGCCCGCCGGGAATACCGAAGATATACTTAACGCCTTCTTTTTTGAAGACCTTCTGGACAAGCTGTCCACCGTTAACTTTTGCCATGAATGTAATCCTCCTTAATTATTGAAGCAAAACTTGTTTTGTTTTCTGATTATGCTTTATGCCTTGGCCTTTTTGGCAGCCTTTTTGGAAACCAGCCGGATAATGACATAGAACATCACGAACATTGCGGTATTGATGCAAAGCGTAATGATTCTCCAGGTATTGCTCATAGGAACGAATCCCATCAGGAGCAGAAGCGGGAAGCCCATCAGGCAGGTCCACAGGGTCTGGAATACCAGATTCTTGCAGGCGGGCGTTTCAAACTTCGGGTCAATCTGACGCAGAAGGATAACACCGGTTCCCACAACGCCGGTCAGCATGCCGTACAGTGCGAGGAAGGACTCTTCACTGTAACCCGGGAAGAGCTTCTTGCAGACATGATCCACATAGAAGTAGGATGCAACCGCCGCCGCAATGCACATAACAAGCAGAGGAATAACGAATTCCTTGTACCTGAATGCTGCCAGATTGATTGCGCAGATGGAAGCAACAATCATGATATCGAACATAACGCCGGATACGCGGTCGAGGAACATATTGTTGCAGTATTCCTTCGTCATGAGACCGCTCTTCCTGCAGCCCTTGAAGAAGGCTTTTACCAGAACACCTGCCAGGGTGGAGAAGATGAAGTTAAATCCCCACAGAAGCGGCTTCACGGTATTGACAAGCAGGCCGACACCGGACAGATCGCACAGGTAACTGAGAACGGAAATCATCGCGTAGGCGATAATGTAGGTTACAAATACCAGACCGAATTCAATCGTGAGCTTATCGATGGAGTCGGAAAGAGGAACTTCATTGGGTCCGGAGACATCTTCCGGTCTCAGGTCATCAATAATATCTTCTTCAATGACTCTGGACGTAGCCTTGACATTTCCCTTTTTCCGCATCACGTTGAGGAATATGACACCGCCGATGCTGCAGGCGATAAAGCCCATGGAGGAAACCGTAAGGCCGAAGCTTGTGCCGTTGGCAAATCCCCAGCTTTGCTCATAGGTATGACCCCAGTTGTATGCCTGGCCGGGGCCCTGGCCGTATCCCATAGGTACCAGCATTCCGGAACCGGCCCACACATTCTTGATGAACAGTGCAAGCAGCATGGAAATGGCAAGCCCCACCACTGCCTGAATCAGGTAGGTGGAAGTCGTAACCAGTGCGGAATTGAAGATATCTTTCTGGGCATTGGGGTTTTTATCCTTTTCCTCCGTCTTCAACGCCAGAGCGGCACATCCGAGGCCGAGACCATGATAGGTTAAAAACTCCAGGGTTGTGGCATCAATCAATGCCTTTCCTGTAATTGCCTTCCAGATTGCGAAGAAAGCAAGAAGGATAAATCCGCCGAGAACGGAGCTGGGAATCAGGAGCTTGCGCAAGGGTTTAATCAAGCGAATCAGCGCGTTTGCAATCAGCATTGCCGCGAAGAGAATCGTCAATGCCATTACAAAAGTCCAAACCGGACTGAAATCCCACAAATTGTAGCCTGTCTGCATAATAACCTCCTAAGTAATATTTTCCGTATATGTGAAACATACAGTTTGTGTTTTATTTCACACTATTGTGTTCATGTTAACATCTGCCGCCGGTATTGAAAAATAAAAAAATTTAATTTATGCAATAGGTTTTAATTATAGCAGCCTTTGCAGAGGACAGCCGATGTCTTATTGTACTCTGTTTTTTTATATAGTATACTGATCCTGCCTGACACATGGGGCAAACCAAGGTAAGGACTGCATCAGATGGAAAAGGATATGAACGGGAAAAACTTCATTTTGGGAATCGGCGGGATCGCTCTGGATATCACCGCCCGCTCTGTCAGCCCGGTGGTGCTGCATGACTCCAATCCCGGCAGAATCCGGACCTCTCCCGGGGGCGTGACCAGAAACATCTGCGAGAATCTGGCAAGAATGGGAACTCCCGTTGCCATGCTTTCCGTCGTCGGAGAAGATTCCTTCGGAAACTCCGTAACGGAAGCCACTGCCGCCGCCGGCGTAAATATGGACTATGTAAAGCATTGTCCCGGGAAAACCGCCTCTTATCTGGCAGTCCTCGACAGTGAAGGCGATCTGTTTGTAGCCTCTTCCGATTTTTCCATTATGGAGGAGCTGTCTGAGGAGTATCTCCTGAGCATGCAGGAGCTCATGGCAAATGCCGCTGCAATTGTAACGGATGCCAACATGTCAGAACAGCAGCTGAATTCTCTGATTCGTCTCGCCGGCAATACTCCTCTGTTTCTGGATCCTGTTTCCGAAGCCAAATCCCGCCACGTGGCCGATATAATCGGTTCTTTCTTCATGGTGAAGCCCAACGCCATGGAGCTTGCCGCCCTCAGCAATATGCCCTGCAATTCCGATGAAGAAATTGCAAAGGCAGCGTCCTTTCTCATCGGCAGGGGCTGCCGGGCAGTCGCCGTATCTCTGGGAAAGCGGGGATGCTTCTACACAGACAGCACCGGAAATCAGTTTTTCCGTAAACTCGGCACAGAATCGGAAATGGTCAACGCCGTCGGGGCAGGCGATGCCTTTCTGGCAGGATTTATCTCCGGATATCACAGGAATCTTCCTCCCGAGCAGTGCATTGACAGAGCGCTGGCTGCCGGGCTGATTGCCACCCGGAGCCTGGATACGATTCATCCGGAAATGTCGGATTCTCTGCTGAATGCGGTCCTCCGAACCTGTGCCGAAGCCTGATCAGACTTCCTCGAATTTGTGAATCAGGCGGGAAATCTTTTTATATACGAAAAATGTAATGATTCCGTTGACGCCGGCCTTAATGGCATTGAAGCCCACGATAAACGGCAGCAGATCAATCACCAGCGCCCGTTCACAGTTCATAAAAAACGGGGTGATAAACAGATTGGCCGGAATCATTACCAGCGTCATAGCCACTACGCCGGCAGCAATGGAAATTGCTGCTGTTTTTTTCGTCTTCTTTTTCCTGTAGATCATAGAAGACGTGAGCACAAATGCGGACGTGGCAAGAATATGCATGATAATTCCATAGATTCCGCTGGCGGCGGATACCGTGATTCCCTGGACGAGCGCTGCCACCAGAGTGACGCAGATTCCTGCAATCGGTCCGAAAGCAAAGCCGCAGATCAGCACGGCAATATCTGCCGGGTCGTATTCCAGGAATGCCACGGCCGGAAAAATCGGGAAATGCACCAGCCAGACCAGCACCACGGAAATGGCTGCCAGAATTGCCATTGTTGTCAGTTTTCTTACATTTCTGTTCATTGCTGCCTCCTTAAACAAAAACGCCCTGAGCAAATGCTCAGGGCGCTGCAATTCAAAAATCATTGCCGAACGGCAAATCTTCTTTCATCCAGACTGTACTGTCGGTACCGGAATTGCACCGGTTCATGCAAAAAGCTCGCGGACTATACCGCCGGTGAGGACTCGCACCTCGCCCTGAAGATAAGCCTATTATATTGAATTTTTGCCGGAATTACAATATGCTTTCCGGATTTTCTGCTCAGAACGGCCAGGTGGGCAGCCATCCGTAAATCTGTGCGGAAGTGCTGACCGGTACTCCGCTCAAAATGGGATAAAACCAGACGAAGAGCAAAACTGAAAGTGCTGTAAAACCGTAAACCATCCATTTCTTTTTTTCCATGGTGCTGAAAATGTATGCCATGGCGAGTACCAGAAATACGCTGGCGGGAAAATAGTGATATTCAAAGGTCAGCCTTTTGACAAATATCCAGGGAACCAGCTGTGCCAGATATCCGGTCAGGATCAATGCCGCCTGCCTGTCCTTCCGGAAAACGGCGGTATACATCAGGCAGAAAACCGCCACCAGCCCTCCCCAGCACAAAGCCGGATTGGAAAAAGTGCCGAAAACGGACTTCGTTCCGTCATCATAATACTTCAGGTAGTAGAGAATCGGCCGGATATCCAGGATCCACTGATACCATTGCGAAGAATAAGGATGCTCCGCCACCAGATTGCTGTGATACGTGAACATGAACTGCTGATTCTCAATCACCTTCTGCAGATATTCTTTGGAAAACACCGGGGTAATACCCAGTGCGATCCCGTACGGAATATAGGAAAGGTAATAGATGACGCAGGGAACGAGAACGAACCAGATGATGCTGAATCCCGTATTTCTGAGAAATACCTCCCTGTGTCGTATATGATATACCAGCCAGATCACGGCAAGACCGGCGCCGGCGTAGAATCCCGTCCACTTGGAAGCGCAGCCGAGACCGAAGGCGATGCCGGACAGTGCCAGATACTTTCTCTCTCCTTCCAGAATGAAGAGGTACATGAAGAGGTACATCAGCAGGATAAAAAAGACAACGTAGGTGTCTATCGTGGCAATTCTGGTGTGGGAATAGTGCATGAAATCCGTTGCCAGCAGAATCGTCCCGCAGGCGGCGCTTCGGGTACTCCCGAACAGCTTTTTGATAAAAATATAGATTACCGGCAGCATCAGTACACCGAACAGCACACCGGAGAAGCGCCAGCCAAACGGCGTCATTCCGAACAGGGAAATGCCGATGCCGATAATGATTTTCCCCAGGGGCGGGTGTGAAATCTCATAGGGCCAGATTCCGTGGAGATGTTCCCAGGCCGTACGTGCATGATAAATCTCATCGAAATACGAGGAATTCATGAAATCGTCATCCGTGCAGAGCTTGTCCTGTTCGTCATTCAGTTCCGGGAGATCGGAAGAAAACGGGATGGCAAAACCGTCTTCACTTAAAAAAGCCAGCTCGCCCAGATAGGGGGTACCGTCTGCGCGGATTCTGGCATATCGAACCGGACCGGCATCCGCCGGAACGTCCAGGCTGTGCCACTTCAGCGTTTCCGCATAATCCTGGTTAAAAGAAACACTCGCGATTCCGTCCGTTCCGTCAGAGGAAAACTCTATGGTATACTCGCCCGTTCCCACTCCCGAAAAGAGCAGAATTTTCCTGGGAGAAGCCGGAAAATCAAACGCAATTTCCGCCGTATTCCGGGAGAAATCCGCGAAGCTTTCCGGGGACTCTGTGTTTCCCAGATTCCAGAAATCCACAAAGCCGAAAATCAGGGTAAGCAAAGCCATAATCAGGGCATCTTTTCCTGTAAGAGTGTGCCTGCAGAACAGATCGTCCCTTCTGTCCAGTTCCGGCATTGCCATGAAAAACAGAGCAATCAGGGCAAATACAATCACCGGATATATCAGACTGTTCATTTCAGGATTTCAGCACCTCGTGAAGTTCTCTGACATCGGCAAAAACGTAGTCCGGCTTTCTCTCTGCTTCCGACAGGATCTGCTCATCCGTCTCTCCGGACATTACCAGAACCGATACGCTGCCCGCATTCTGTGCTACGGCAATATCCGTATACAGTCTGTCGCCCACCGCGCAGATTTTTTCGTTGGGAATTCCCGTCATTTTGGAAATCACATCGATCATGTTCCGGTTGGGCTTTCCGATATACTCCGGCTTCACACCGCTGGATGCGGTGAGCAGGGCGCAGATGGAGCCGCAGTCCGGGAGGACTTCTCCCGCCGGCATCGGGCAGACCCAGTCCGGATTCGCCGCGATAAATTTTGCTCCTCTTCTGAGAAAATGGCAGGCTTTGTCCAGCTTCTCATATACCAGTTCAATATCGAATCCCTGGACAACAATATCAGCGTCAAAGGCATCCGTATGGCCGTTTTCGTCATTCACCAGATTGACGCCGTAGCTTTTCAGCTCATTGTAAAACGCCTTCGTCCCGGCCAGATAGACCGTTGCCCCCGGATAATTCTGATTCAGATACATACCGGTAGCCATTCCGGAGGTGAAAACATTCTCGGCCTCGCAGGGGAAGCCAAGCCTCCGCAGCCGGGTGATATAATCCGTTCCGGCCCGGGAAGAATTATTGGTAAGATAAATATACTTTTTCCCCAGATTCGGCAGATCCTCCATCAGATCCACTGCCCCGTCGAAGACCTCGTCTCCCAGATATAACGTCCCGTCCATGTCAAACAGGAACAGTTCGCAGTTCTTCAGCTTATTACAGTCCATTTTCAACCTCCGTAACATCCAACAGGTATATATTCAGCCCCTCTCTGCGGGCATAGTTCAGCGTGCTCATGGTTCCTCCCGGCTTTCCGTCAAAGCAGGCAATCAGCGCGGAAGACTGATCTACCATATAACGGTTCCGCTCCTGCATGCAGGTCGGCGTATAACCTTCACTGAAAACCGTCTTTTCATCGCAGGATTCCAGAAGAGCGGCATATCTTTCCTTCTGCTTTCTGTTCCAGCTTTTGGCCTGATCTCTGCAGGGAATTGCCGCTTCCAGAATGACATCGCCCCGGGTTTTCTTCAGTTCTGTGACGGCCTCGGCAAAATAGGTATCGCAGCCGATCGCCATGCCGCAGATAAAGCGGCGATATCCTTCTGTATACAGGGTTTCCAGCTGTTCCCTGATCCATTTCTTCACAAATACGCACCGGTCGTCCTGTTCCCGAAGACACCAGGGCAGCTTCTGCGGTCTGTGGCCGGTAAAACAACAGGTTTTCTCTCTCATAAGATAATACACAAACGGAACGCCGGGAAGCCAGCGTTCCGTATCTCTTTTTTAATTCTGTTCGGAATCTTCCGCTGCAGATTCCTCTGCAGTCTCAGCAGATTCCTCTTCGGACACTGCTTCGGAGAATTCCTCCTGCGCCGCCTGTACCGGGGCATCGGGGACTTCATCGGTAATGCCGGCTCCGGCATCCGTTTCCGCCGGTTCCTCAAACATTCTGATTTTCCTGGCCGGCTTCTCGATGGATTCGTCGTTTCTGGTCATTGCCTTGGCCGACTTCTCCTCTTCCGTCATGAATCTGCCGTTTTCAAAGTAGAAGTTGAAGCTTTCTGCATCGATGGTTTCATGCTCCAGAAGGTATTCGGCGATATCCTTCAGCTCCTGTGCATGATCCGAAAGAATCTTCTCGCAGTCTTCCGTTGCCTTGTCGAAAATAGCCTTGACTTCTTCATCGATTACGCCTGCCGTTTCTTCGGAATAGCTCTTGGTCTGGCCGAAATCACGGCCGATAAAGATGCTGTGTTCTGAAGAATCATAGGAAATCGGTCCGAGCCTGTCGCTCATGCCGTATTTGGTAACCATGTCTCTGGCAATGGCGCTGGCCTGCTGAATATCGCCGGAGGCTCCGGTGGAGATATCATCCAGGAACAGCTTTTCTGCAATTCTTCCGCCCAGGGACATGACGATGCTTTCATACATTTCGGACCTGCTCTTGAAGTTTTCCAAATCCTCATCCGGGCGGAACAGAGTGAAGCCGCCGGCAGGGCCGCGGGGGATAATCGTAATGTAGTGGACAGGATCCGTATGCTCGAGATAGTGTCCGGAAACTGCATGGCCTGCTTCGTGATATGCGGTAAGCCTTCTCGCCTTCTCCGACATCTTGCGGCTCTTCTTCTCCGGGCCCATCTGTACCTTCAGAATTGCCTCGTCGATATCTGCCTGGCTGATATACTTTTCCTTGCGTCTGACGGAAAGGATTGCCGCCTCATTCATCAGATTTTCCAGATCCGCTCCGGAGAATCCGGGCGTACCCTTGGCAATGGAGTTCAGATCCACATCCTTTGCCAGATGCTTGTCTTTGGCGTGAATCTTGAGGATGGCTTCTCTGCCTTTGATATCCGGGAGACCCACGTAAATCTGTCTGTCAAAACGCCCGGGACGGAGGAGTGCATTATCCAGAATATCTGCACGGTTGGTAGCCGCCATAACAATGACGCCGGAGTTGTTTCCGAAACCGTCCATCTCTACCAGCAGCTGGTTCAGCGTCTGTTCACGCTCATCATGGCCTCCGCCGAGGCCGGAGCCTCTCTGTCGGCCGACGGCATCGATTTCATCGATGAAGATAATGGAAGGTGCAACCTTCTTGGCCTGATCGAACAGATCACGGACACGCCCCGCACCGACACCGACATACAGCTCCACGAAGTCGGAACCGGAAATGGAAAGGAACTGAACATTGGCTTCCCCGGCAACTGCTTTGGCAAGGAGGGTTTTTCCGTTTCCCGGAGGGCCTACCAGAAGCACGCCCTTGGGAACCCTGGCGCCGGCATCGGTATACTGCTTCGGATCCTTCAGGAAATCAACGATCTCCTTCAGCTCTTCCTTTTCTTCCTCGCAGCCGGCAACGTCCTTGAACGTCTTCTTGTTCTTTTCGTCAGCGCCGTTTCTGGTTCTTGCTTTCGAGAACTTGGCGAATCCGCCGGCACCGCCGGCGCCGCCCGCCCTGTTCATCATAAAGTACCAGAGAAGCATAGCGCCGATCATGATGACGAGATACGGCAGGAAGCTTGCCCACCAGGGCATTACAAAGCCTTCCGTATAGTCATATTCTGTTAAAACCCCGTCTTTATACTGCTGTCTGATCAGATCGTTGAAATCCGAATAGAACAGATTGAAGCTGTATAAATCGTAGGTCATCTCCACGGGCGGGTCGTCTTCCGTCTCCCCCCGGACCTGGAGAATAATGGCGTCTCCTTCCGTCTTGAAGGACTCCACCTTTTCTTCTTCAAACAGGTCGACGAGCTGAGAGTAGGACTCCACTCTGCCTACGTCCGAATCGCCGGTAATCGTAAAGATTACCGCGATAAAGATAGCTGCCAGAAGAATGAAAAAACCAATATCCCGACTCTTTTTATTCTGCGGCCCCTGCGTGGGTCTCGGATTCGGGTTCCGATTCGGTTTGTTACTGTTCAAATGTTTCTCTCCTTAGGAATAGACTTCCGGTTTTAAAATTCCGATATAGGGCAGGTTTCTGTATTTTTCATCATAGTCCAGACCGTAGCCGACGACAAATGCATCCGGCACTTCGAAGCAGGAGTAATCTGCAAAAATCTCCGCCTTGCGCCGGGACGGTTTGTCCAGCAGGGTTGCGATTTTAATCGAAGCGGGCTGGCGGACCATGAGATAATTCTTCAGATAATTCAGTGTGACACCGGAGTCCAGAATATCCTCCACGAGGATGACATCTCTTCCCTTGATATCCTGGGACAGGTCCTTCGTAATCCTGACGGCGCCGGTGGAAGTCGTTCCGCTGTAGGAAGATACGGACATGAAGTCCATCGTGCAGTCAACTTCAACGTTTCTCATCAGGTCTGCCATAAAAATAAAGCAGCCCTTCAGGACGCCTATAAAAACAGGTGTTTTCCCTGCATAATCGCGGGAAATCTGCTGACCGATTTCTTTTACTTTGCTGTCAATTTCGCTTTTCTCAAGCAGGATGCGCTCAACGTCACTGTGCATGGGATCGTTTCTCCGTTACTGTAATAATGTATGCTTCATCGCCCTCGGAAGCTTTTGCTCTCTCGGCCAGAGCCAGACCGTAGACCCACAATATACCTTCGTCATCCCGGATAATCGGGACGGCATCTCTCTCCGCCTGGGTCATATCGGCTTCGAGAAAAAGGCTTTTCAGCGTCTTCGTGCAGTTCCTTCCTGCCACCCGGAGTCTGTCTCCCGGCTGACGGGTCGTTACCCGCAATTCTCCTTTGATTGAATCACTTTTTATGCAGGAATTGATTAACTGATTGTTAACGATTCCCTTCTCGATTCTTACCTCGTACTCTCTGCTCTCCGGTGTGAAAAACAGCTTTCCTCTGTCCTTGACGACGCGGACTCCCGGGAGATCCAGCTGCTTGTATCCCTCTCCCAGATTCAGCACTGCTTCCACCTGTTCATAGCTGAGGGGCCTGGGGCAGCTGCGTCTGATCTCTCTCGCCCGCAAAGCTCTGTCGTTCCCGGTTTCAAAGTACTCCTCATCCTCCCGCAGAATCTGAGAAGTGCGGTAAATGGCCTCGACGACCCGGGGATTCAGCTCCTTCAGAACCGGAAGGACCCTGTGGCGGATGAGATTTCGGGAATAGTCATCCGAGGCATTGGTACTGTCCTCCACCCAGGGAATGCCGTGTTCTATATTGTACGCTTCGATTTCCGATCGGGTCATGGAAAGCAGCGGGCGGATGATATTCTCCCGTTGGGGAGGAATTCCGCAAAGACCCAGGGGACCGGTGCCTCTCGTCAGATTCAGAAGCACCGTTTCGGCATTGTCGTCCATATTATGTGCTGTGGCGATCCTCCCACAGCCGGATTCTTCCGCCGCTCTCTGCAAAAAAGCATACCGGGCAGTTCTCGCCTGTTCCTCCGAATTCAGCGGTTCTTCCGCTTCGCCACAGATCAGAGGGATTCTTCTCTGCTCGCAGTAGGAACGGACGAATTCCGCATCCCTGTCGCTCTCTGCGCCCCGGATTTTGTGGTTGAAATGAGCCGCAACCACATCTTCCCCCTGAGAAACCAGCAGAGAAAGCATGCACATGGAATCCGCTCCGCCGGAGACGGCAGCGAGGATTTTAGTACTCATCCTCGTCCCGGTTTCCTTCATAAGAGGTAAAGCTGGTGTATTCCGGCATCCACTTCAGGTGGACCGTACCCGCGGAACCCTTACGGTTCTTCAGCACCAGCGCCTCGGCCAGATTGGGATTTTCACATTCTTTATTGTAGTACCCGTCACGGTACAGGGCAATGACCACGTCCGCATCCTGCTCGATAGCACCGGATTCACGAAGGTCGGAAAGCATCGGGCGCTTGTCCTGACGGGTTTCCGGCGTACGGTTCAGCTGAGACAGGCAGATTACAGGAACATTCAGCTCCTTGGCCATGACCTTCATCATACGGGAAATTTCAGAAACAACCGTGGTTCTGTTTTCTCCGCTGCCGCCCTTGGAAGCGGAAGACATCAGCTGCAGATAGTCAATGCACACCAGCCCCAGATCCGGGACACGGCGGCAGGCAGCGTTCATGTCCGCCACGGTGAGGGAGGGATTGTCATCGATGAGGATGTCCGACTGCGCAAGAATCGGGCCGGTATCCATGATGTTTTTCCAGTCTCTCTCCGAAAGCTGACCGGTCAGCAGATTCTGGGAGGATACCATTGCCGCCTTGGACAGAAGCCGCACCGTCAGCTGTTCTCTGGACATTTCCAGAGAGAAGAAGGCCACCTTTTTCTTCAGCGTCATCGCCACGTAAAGGGCCATATTCAGTGCAATACTCGTCTTCCCCATACCGGGTCGGGCAGCAATCAGGATGAAATCAGATTTGTTCAGTCCGAGGATCATCCGGTCCAGATCCGGAAGGCCCGTAGACAGGCCCGGGATCTTGCCTCCGTTTTTCGACAGCTCCGAAAGATTGTCAAAAACATCATTCATGACTTCCCGGATTGCCTTCAGACCGCCGACGGTTCTTCCCTGACGCAGGGCATAGACCTCCTGCTCCGCAGCTTCCAGAACCACCTCCGACTCGCCCGAGCCTTCATAGACCATATGGTTGATTCTGTCGGCAGCATCCCCGAGACGGCGGCGCAGCGCGGTATCCTTGACGATTTCAACGTATTCCATCACATTGGCCGCAGTGGGCGTGATCCGCATGATTTCCGCCAGATAGTTTTCCATGCCGTCCGCATAGACGCCGCGGGTTCGCATCTGGTCCAGCACCGTCACCGGGTCTATAGTCTCGGAATAGGTGAACATGGCATAGATCGTCTCGAATATATCCCTGTTGATTTTTATATACAGTTCATCGGCTTTCAGCTTTTCAATCACTTCCGGAATGCACCGGATGTCAATCAGCATGGAGCCGAGAACAGATTGCTCGGCCACCTGCGAATGCGGCACCTTTCTTCCGAGCAATTCATCCATGGTTTTTACCCCTCTGTTACAATAAGGTTGATATCTCCGCTGATTTCATAGCCCAGCTTGGCCTTGAGCGTATACCTGCCGTAAGATTTAATCGGATCTCCCTGAACGATCTTGTTCTTTTCAATGCTGAGGCCGTGCTGCTCCTGCAGTGCCGCGCTGATTTCCTGAGAAGTGACAGCGCCAAACAGCTTTCCGGATTCTCCGGCTCTTGCCTTGATCACCGTCTGAATTCCCTTCAGCTTCTCCGCCGTGGCAACCGCTTCTGCCCGTTCCCGGGCTTCCTGTGCATCCTTCGCCTTCTTCTGGAGGCGGAGGGTATTCATGCTGTCCGTACTGGCTTCCTTTGCCAGCCCCTTGGGAATCAGGAAATTGCGGGCATAGCCGTCAGCCACTTCCTTCAGCTCCCCTGCTTTTCCCTTGCCTTTCACATCCTGGATAAATATAACCTTCATTTCAAAGCCTTCCTTTCAGCCTAAATATTCATCAATTGCCCGGTAAACCCGTTCCACCGTTTCTTCCAGACTGACGCCTGTCAGCTGCACGGCCGCTGCGCTCCGGTTTCCGCCGCCTCCCAGCTTTTCCATGATCATCTGGACATTCAGTTCTCCGATGCTTCTTGCCGAGGCAAACACCGTGTCATTCGCGCCGGTCGCCACAACAATCGAGGCCTCGACGCCGGAGATATTGAGAAGTTCATCTGCCGCCTGGGCCGCAACTACCCGGGTCTGCCTTGACGTAGGAACGGCAATGGCAATGTTCCGGTACAGCTCCGCCGTCTGGAGAATTCTGTATTTCGAAATGGTATCGTTGAGATCACTCTGGAGCAGCTTCTTGACTTCCGTGGTATCCGCCCCGACTCTGCGGAGATAGGCCGCAGCATCAAAGGTATTTTCCGTCGTGCGGAGCGTATAGTTTTTGGTGTCCAGAACCATTCCCGTCATCAGCGCTTCCGCTTCACACTTGAGAATGTCGTCATCGTCGCACAGCTCCTGGGTAATTTCCGAAATCAGCTCGCAGGTGCTGGATGCAAAAGGCTCAATATAGCTCAGCGTAGCATTCTGGATGTAAGTGGCGGCAGCCCTGTGATGATCGATTACCGCAATCTTTCGGCAGGCCGTCAGTAAATCCAGATCGTCCACCTGCTCCGGCCGGTTGGTATCCACGACTACCAGCAGGCAATGCCCGTCCGCCTTCAGCATGGCATCCTGCGGCGTCATAAAGCTGAACCGGTAGTCCTTGTCGCTCTTCATTCTGGCAATCAGCGCCCCGGCAACGGAATCAGCCTCATTCACCACGATATAGGAGTTCACATTGTACTTTCTGGCAATGGCGCAGATGCCCACGCAGGCGCCTACGCTGTCCAGATCGGAGTTCCTGTGCCCCATTACGAACACCCGGGAGGAGTCCTTGATCAGCTCTGCCAGCGTATTGGCCATGACGCGGGATCTCACCTTGGTCCGCTTTCCGCCCTCTGTGCTCCGCCCGCCGAAGAATTCAAAGCCGGTTTTGTTTTTAATGACGACCTGGTCTCCGCCGCGGGTCAGCGCCAGTTCATTGGCAATATCCGCAAACTGGAGATTCTCCGCAAAGCTCTGCCCGTCTTCCCCGATGCCGATGCTGACGGTAGCAGATACGCCTGCCGGATTTTCAATCTTATGGACTTCTTCGAGGATCTGGAATCTGTCCGCCTTCATGGCCTCCAGATTTCTTTCTTCCACAACGGTGATAAATCTGTCTCTGTCGTAACGGCGGACAAAGCCCTTCAGTTCGGCAGTATGCTCCCGGAGCAGATCTCCTACCGCGTCCAGTATGTCATTGCGGACGCGATCCGGCTGGTTTTTATACAGCTCGTCCAGATTGTCAATCACCGTTACGGCAACCACCGGCCGGGATTCCTCATATTCTGACTTGATTTTTTCATATTCCGTCACATCAAACCAGTAGGTAATTCCCATATAGGCGTCTTCCGTTTCGGCGCTGCCGGAACGGCGGACAATACTGCCGTTGATTCTGTATTTCCTGTCATTGACCATGACCAGATTCGGGTAGGCCTTTTTCCCTTCCAGAAGCCACTTCCCGGAAAAGCCGGGGACAAGGTCCGTAATCTTTGCATCCAGACGGGATCCGACATCACCGCACATGGAAAAGAAGGCATCATTTCCCCAGATTATCCCGGAATCGGAAATCCGGAACGCCGCCAGAGGTGCAGGGAAACTGCTCAGCGTGCCGTCTCTCGCCTCATTGGCTTCGTAGGCCTTGGACTCAATCAGGCGCCTGACCCGCTTTTTGCGAACCAGAGAAACGACTGCAAAAACAAGCGCCATCAGAACGATGACTGCCGCCTCTATGTAAATCATCATCTGCGTATTCATAAGGGTTATTATAGCAAAAGGCCATTTGCTTTACAATAAAAATGTAATAAGGTATAATGCTGAAAAAAGGCCCGGAGATGATTTCATTTTATGAAAATTCTTTTGAAGAAACTGCGGGAATCCGCTGTCATTCCCACCCGGGGCAGCGAGTATGCCGCAGGATATGATTTATACGCCTGTCTGGACGCTCCCGTGGAGATTCCGCCCCATGGCACAGTCAAAATCGGAACCGGCATCGCCGCCGCGATTCCCGAGGGTTGGTTCGGCGCTGTTTTTGCACGCTCCGGCATTGCTGCGAAGCAGGGGCTTCGCCCGGCAAACTGCGTCGGCGTATGCGACAGCGACTACCGTGGAGAGTACATTGTCGCCCTCCACAATGACAGTGAGGAAGCCCGCACGGTATCCCCCGGCGAGCGGATTGCCCAGCTGGTGATTCTCCCCTTCATGAGTGCGGAGTTTGAAGCGGTGGAGGATCTGCCGGAAACCCTGCGCGGCGCCGGCGGCTTCGGCTCTACAGGAGGCTGAGGGATGAACAAGTGCATCGTTGTCTCGGATTCCTTCAAGGGTTCGCTGTCCAGCGTAGAAATCTGCAATATTGCCCGGCGGGTGATTCCCGGCTTCTTCCCGGAGGCAGAGCTGGTGACGATTCCAATGGCAGACGGCGGGGAAGGAACGGTTGACTGCATCATCAATGCCCTCGGAGCAAAGAGCCACAAGGTCACCGTCGCCGGCCCTTATACGGAGGACGTGGAAGCCGAATACGCCACCTACGGGGACGCAGCCATCATTGAAATGGCTTCCTGCGCCGGTCTTCCCCTGGTGGGCAGCAAAAAGAATCCGGCACTGACTACCACCTACGGTGTGGGAGAAATCATGCTGGATGCGCTGAATCAGGGGGTACGCCACATCTTCCTCGGTCTCGGCGGAAGTGCCACGAACGACGGTGGGTGCGGCTGTGCCGCTGCACTCGGCGTTGACTTCTACAATGCAAACGGCGAAGTATTCATTCCCTGCGGTGCCACGCTGAAGGACATCGTCAGAATCGACGTCTCCAAAGCCCGGAAGAGGCTGGAAGGCGTGGGAATTACGGCAATGTGCGATGTGGAAAATCCTATGTTTGGACCCTCCGGCGCCGCTTATGTCTTCGGCCCCCAGAAGGGCGCGGACCGGGAAATGATTGAAATGCTGGACCGGGGCCTTGTCAGTCTGAACAATGTCCTCAAGTCCAGTCTGGGATATGACATGGCCAACGTGAAAGGCGCCGGTGCTGCCGGAGCCATGGCGGCCGGCATTATTGCCATGCTGGGAGCAACTGTCTGTCCGGGAATCGAGGCCATTCTTGCCCTGACCCGCTTTGACAAAGAGCTGGAGGGCGCTGATCTGGTAATCTCCGGGGAAGGCCGTCTGGACGACCAGAGCTTTTCCGGCAAAGTCATATCCGGTATTTCCAAAAGAACCGGCGCCCGGGAAATTCCCTTCTACCTGATTGTGGGGATCTCCGCTGTGGAGAAGGCGGATCCCCATATGCACGGCATCAGTGCAATCTTTGAAACCAACCGGGAGCATCTCCCCTTTGAAGAGATTGTCCCCCGCGCAGCCGAGGATTACGCCGCTGCTCTGGAAGACGCCATGCGCTATCACCGGATTCAGGAACGTAAGATGAACTGAGAAACAGACCTTGCTTTTTCGGCAAGGTTTGTTGTATCATTGAAACGCTTGATAATTAAATACATTTGATATTCATCTAATCAGGAGGACTTATGAAAGTTGTATTAGCCGGTGCATTCGGCAAACTCGGTACGGAAATACTGAAGGCGCTTATCGACGCCGGTCATGATGTCATTGCGGCAGGGCGTACGGAACGGCCCGTGGCAGGCTATGAAGGAAAGTATACCTTCGCTGCCATCGATGCCGGCGATGCCGGTTCCCTGAAGGGCCTGTGCGATGGTGCGGATGCCGTCATCACCACCATGGGGCTGACCACCTCTTCCAAAACCGTCAGCTGCTATGACGTAGACTATGCAGGAAACCTGAATCTCTATAATGAAGCAAAATCTGCCGGCGTCAGAAAGTTCGTCTACATTTCCGTGATTGCCTGCGAGCTTCCGGATGCAAAGAAGGTCCCGATGCTCGATGCCAAGCGCATGATGGAAAAGGTTCTGACGGAAGGCGATCTGGAATACGTGATTCACCGCCCCACCGGATACTTCTATGACATCATCAAGGTCTTCCGCCCCTATATCGAGAAGGGCGAAATGCAGCTTCTCAAGGGATACGGCGGCGTGAAAGCCAATGTTGTGGACTGCCCGGACTTTGCAAAGTTCGTTGTGGAGCATCTCGGCGATACCAACAAAATTTACGAGGTCGGCGGCAGGGAAACCTACACCTATCAGGAAATGGCAAAGCTCTGCTTCGATGCTGCGGGAAAGCCTGTTAAAATCAAATACGTGCCCAAGTTCATGTTCTCCATTCTTGCCAACCTCCCCAAGATCAGGGCGGAAGGCAAACGGGACGTCATTCTGTTCTCCGGCTTTACGCTCAGTCATGACCTGGTGGGCAAGGACGTTACCGGCGAGGCCAGCTTTGCAGAGTATATAAAGCAGAGCTTCGGAAAGTGAGCCGGCCATGATTCTCTATTTCACCGGTACCGGCAACAGCCGTTTTGCTGCAGAGATGCTGGGAGACCTACTGGATGACGAGGTGCGCTCCGTCAATGACATGCTGCGGGATGGCGAAGCGGTTCATTTCCTGCGGAGCCGGAAGCCTTTCGTGTTCGTCTCGCCGGTATACATTTCCGCGCCGCCCCGGGTATTCATGGACTTTCTCCGGAAGAACCCCATGTACGGCAACCGCAAGGCATGGTTTATCGTCACCAGTGCGGGAACCAGCGTATGCGCCTGCCCCTGGTATCTGGAAAAGCTGGCAAAAGACATCGGCCTGGACTATCAGGGCACAGCCAATGTTACCATGCCGCAGAATTACATTGCCATGTTCAAAATGAAGGAAAAGGCGGAAGCAGACGCCATTGTGGAGAAATCCAGAGCGAGAATCCGCGCGCTTGCCCGGATGATTGCAGCCGGTTCCTCCTTCCCGGATCCCGGCGTGAAAAACTGGGAAATCCTCTCCACGGAAATGTGCATTGACATGTGCTACAACCGTTTCATGACGGCGGAGAAGTTCACAGTCAGCGATTCGTGCATCGGCTGCGGAACCTGCGAAAGATCCTGCCCTCTGAGCAACATTCAGCTGGCTGACAAAAAGCCCGTCTGGGGAACGGAATGCACGCACTGCATGGCCTGCATCAACCTCTGCCCCGTCTCTGCCATTGAGTACGGCAGGGCAACCGTCGGCAAACCCCGTTATCAGTGCATAAAATACAAAAAAGGCTCTCTGTAAAGAGAGCTTTTTTGCTGCTGTGAGGATGCTTTTGCTTTGGTTTTGTTAAAGATAACAGGCACTTACAGCTCCAAGCTGTGTTCATTCAAAAGGAAGTCATATATGCTCATCGTAAGGATTCCATCATCATCATGCCATGGTTTTACGACGTCCTTTACAATAATAATCTTCTTAAATGAATCATTGACACTGATAAGTGAGGCTTTTTCCTGTGCTCTCTTCTCGTCATCAGGCAGGCTGAAAGCAGACTGGATGTAATATCGCTTACTGCCCATATTGGCAACAAAGTCAATCTCAAGTTGTTTCTTTTCCTGCACTCCTTCTTCTGTTCTTCCTCGTTTTACAACAACTCCAACATCAACCTGGTAACCTCTCATTCGAAGTTCATTATAAATGATATTTTCCATAAGATGTGTTTCTTCCACTTGGCGAAATCCCAGTCTTGCATTTCTCAGGCCAACATCCTCAAAATAATATTTAAGAGGTGTACCAATGTATTTTCTGCCCTTTACATCGTACCTGTTTACTTCATTGACTATGAACGCATCCTTTAAATAGTCGATATATGCTCTTATGGTATTAAGACTGATATCTGATTGAATGACGCTCTTAAATGTTGTTTTTATTTTTGACGCATTCGTCAGAGAGCCAATGCCGGATGCCAGGATATTTATCAGATCATTTATTTCCTGAACTTTTTCAATGTGGTTACGTTCAATAATATCTTTTATATAAGTCTCTTCAAATAACTTGGCAAGATACTCCATTCTCTGCTCATCAGTAGCCATCGCAACGGTTAATGGTAAGCCGCCAAAACTAACATAAGAACTCCAGCCTTCATATTTATCTCCATCAAATACTTCCATGTATTCTCTGAAACTGACCGGGTAAACATGAACTTCGTCACCGCGGCCTCTGAATTCTGTAATAACATCTTTTGAGAGGAATTTTGAATTGCTGCCGGTTACATAAACATCCACATTGCGCATATGAAGAAAAGAATTCAATACTGACTCAAAGGCTGGCAGCAGCTGTACTTCATCCAGGAAAATATAATATTCTCTGTCATCTGTAATTCGGTTCTTTGTATATGCAAGGAGCGTGCGTGGATCCCTATATTTCTCATTTTCATATATATCCAGCTCTATTGCGATAATATGGTCATCTGCAACGCCCTGGGATTTAAGGTAATTCCTGAAAATAGTAAACAAAAGATATGATTTACCGGAACGTCTGATTCCTGTAATAACCTTTATCATCCCGTTATGCATACGATTTATTAACTTCTGTAGGTATATATCTCTTTTTATTTCCATAGTGCCTCCATATTGATAATTTAAGGATATTGTGCCCCTCTTTTTCAATATTATACTTTATCAAATAATAATTTTCAACTTGAATTTTGATAATCCGGGGAATTTGCGCCCCTGTTTTTCAACAGGATGTCAACGG
>JAZLHH010000107.1:0-22674 GCA_045616745.1 Candidatus Limivicinus sp.
CGTTTTTCGTCAAGTTCCATCCGAACACCTCCTTCAATCAAACTTGTGATCACACTATATATTATATCGATAAATTTCGATTTGTCAATGACGTGGGTGTAATTTTTGTTTGCCTGATATGTAGAATTACATTGAAGCAGAATGGAAAAGCTTTACAATGAACTCATCGGATAAAAGAAAAACCAGCCTCAAAAAGGGCTGATTTAATGGAAGAAAAAAGCTGATGGGGAAAAACGTGGGGAAAACAATGTTTTTTAGGGCATGAAAAACGCCCAAATCACTACTGATTTAGGCGTTTTTGCGAATACGCAGAAGGAGAGATTTGAACTCTCGCGGCGCTCAACACACCCTACTCCCTTAGCAGGGGAGCCCCTTCGGCCTCTTGGGTACTTCTGCAAGCCGCTCGGATAATATACCACGGCTTGCAAGAACTTGTCAAGAATGTTTCTCAACCATTCCGCAGAGGGCAACCAGAGCGATTACGTTGGGGATAACAATCAGATTGTTGAACATGTCCGTCAGCTCCCAGACCAGGTCATTGGAGACGCAGGTGCCGAGGAAGATGAAGACGAGGGCAATGACCATGTAAATCTTTTCGGACTTCTTGCCGAAGAGGTAAATCATGTTGATTTTTCCAAACAGGTTCCAGCCGAGAATGGTGGAAAATGCGAAGAAGAACAGACAGACGGCAACGAAGATGGAGCCGAATCCGTTGCCCATGACAGTACCGAATGCTGTCTGTGCCAGGTTGGCTTTGCCGATGCCGTCGGGAATGACGCCGGAGGCGAGAATTCCGTCTTTGGTATACAGGGTAGAAATAATAACGAGAGCATTCAGCGTGAGAACAACAAAGGTATCAACGAATACGCCGATCATGGCAACTATGCCCTGTTCATGCGGCTCCTTCACGTTGGCCATGGCATGAGCGTGAGGCGTAGAGCCCATACCGGCTTCATTGGAGAACAGCCCGCGCTTGACGCCCTGACTGATGGCCGTCTTGATGGCATAACCTACCGAACCGCCGATAATCGCGGAGGGGTTGAAAGCATACCTGAAAATCATGGCGAAAGTTGCGGGGATATATCTGATCCGGCAGATCAGAACGAAGAGACCGCCGAGCAGGAAAATGCAGGCCATAATCGGAACAATCTTCTCGGTAACAGAGGCGAGCCGCTGCACGCCACCGAGGAAGATGATTCCGCAGATAATAACGAGAATCAGGCCGATGACCCAGTTGGGAATGCCGAAGGCGGTATTCAGCGTGGAACCGATGGAGTTGGATTGTACCATGCAGCCCATAAAGCCGAGGGCAAGAATAATGGAAACGGCGAAGAATCCTGCAAGGAACTTGCCGAACTTGCCCTTGAATGCCGTGGTGATATAGTAGACAGGACCGCCCTTGATAGAACCGTCAGCTTCCACTTTGCGGGTCTTCTGTGCCAGCGTGGCTTCTGCGTAAATCGTAGCCATGCCGAAAAAAGCAATAATCCACATCCAGAAGATGGCGCCGGGACCGCCGGTCAGAATAGCGCCGGAGGCACCGACAATATTTCCGGTTCCGACCTGGGCAGCAATTGCCGTTGCCAGTGCCTGGAAAGAGGACATGCCGCTTTCTTCCTTCTTGCCGCGGAGCTTGATTTTGCTGAAGGTGCTCCGCATACCTTCCTTAAAGCAGCGTACCTGCACAAATTTGGTCCTGATGGAATAGAGAAGGCCGACACCGACGAGAAGGAAAATCAGAATATAGTCTGAAAGATAGGTGTTGATTGCGGCCACGATGGAATAAAGCTTTTCCTGTAACATAATGTACCCTCCTGAAAAATAAAAAAAGCAGCTGCAAAACAGCTACTCCGGAAAGCGCACAGACGGCATGACGATTTGCCTTCTCTGTCCTTTTGCCTGAGAGATTCGGCTCAAAGAGCCTTGCACCTTCGGCATCCGAGTAAATCGGAATTCTCCAGAGTTCCCTCCGCCGACAGTCTCAACTGACTCTGCCGGGTTCTGCGGGATTGCTATTTGATTGATAAATATATACCATATGTGAGACCGTATTGCAAGCAACTTTTGTACATTGACCGAAAACAGTTTTTGTGATAGATAACTGTGTAAGAAAGAGAGGGATAGATTATGAACAATATCTGCCTGCTGGACGGCTCTGCCGGAACAGCACTATGGGCCATGGCGGAAGAGGCCGGCGTCAAAAAGGAACCGGTCTGGAAGTACAGTATAGAGCACCCGGAGTTTGTCACGAGACTGCATCAGAGTTATATTGAAGCAGGATCTCAGCTGATTCAGACGAATACCTTTGCTGTGAACCGGAAGGCGGTAAAGGATTCTTCCGATTACAGTGTGAAGCAGGTGGTTTCTGCCTCTGTACGCCTGGCAAAGGAAGCAACGGCCGGAACCGGCGTGGGATACTATGTCACCTTCGGCCCCCTTTCCCAGCTGCTGACGCCTTACGGGAATCTGACCCGGGAAGAAACGGAAGAAACCTATACGGAGCTTGTCTCCGCTGCCGCCGAAGAGGGCGGCGCGAAGTTCATTGTTTTTGAAACCTTTTTTGACGTGGAGATGATGAAAATCGCCGTCAATTCCGCCAGGAAATTTGACCTGCCGGTTATCTGCTCCATGACGTTCGCCAAGAGAAGAAAAACCATGATGGGCAATTCGGTCCAGAATATTATTGATGCACTGACCCCGCTGGGAATTGACGGCATCGGTATGAACTGTTCCTTCGGCCCTGTGGAGGCCCTGCCGATTCTGCAGGAATTTGCGGAAAAAACGGATCTGCCCCTGTATTACAAACCCAACTCCGGCGTAGGAGAGCAGTATTCGGCAGAACAGTTCGCGCAGGAAGTGCGCCCCGCCCTTCCTTACGTCAGCTATGTCGGCGGCTGCTGCGGCTGCGACAGAGACTATATCAAAGAACTCGCCCGTGTGATTTCGAGCGAGTCCTGAGTTTTTCTGTTTGAAGGATTGTTAAAATGCCCAGTTGCCGTTTCGGAATATGGCGACGGTTTCGCCGGATTCCGTGACGGCATCGATGTCCATGTCCTCTGACCCGATCATGAAATCCTCATGAACCAGAGAATCGTTGACGCCGAGCGCACGGCACTCCTCCAGCGTCATGTTCTCAAATCCGTCCACAGTGTCGGCAAATCCCATTCCCAGCGCCAGATGGCAGCAGGCGTTTTCATCAAACAGCGTGTTGTAGAACAGCAGCCCCGTGTTGTTGATCGGGGAATCGTAAGGAACGAGAGCGCACTCTCCGAGATAGGCACTGCCGCTGTCCATATTGATGATTTTGGTCAGCAGATTTTCATTCTTTGCGGCGCCCCACTCTGCAGCCTTTCCGTCCCGGAACCGGATCCAGAAGTCCTCAATCAGCTGTCCGTCATAGCAGAGCGGCTTCGTTGCATAAACGATGCCTTCCGCCTGGCCCTTCATCGGGGAGATGAAGCACTCCTCGGAAGGAATGTTGGGATTGAAGCGGATATTCTGCAGGCTGGTGTCTGCCCCGCCCCGGAATACGCCCTGGGGCATCATCCCCACGGTGAGATCCGTTCCGTTGCCGGAGCGATAATGCAGGGACCGGATTTTCAGCGAATTCAGATAATCGCAGCGGCTGCGGAGTTCGGCATTGTGTGTATCCCAGGCCACTGCGGGGTCGTCCGTTACCCGGGAAGCCTCCAGAATTGCTTTCCAGAGCGCTTCTACAGCACTGCTTCTGGTCAGCTCAGGGAAGAGCTTTTTTGCCCAGGGAATGCCGGGAACGGCGGCGATGCACCACTGATCCCTGTTCTCCGTCAGATCCCTGTATTTTTTCACCAGAGGATACTTCTTCTGCCGGGCCTTTGCCATTTTATCCTGGTTGACGCCGTTCAGACCGTCCGGGTCATCGGACAGCAGATAGATGCGGCAGGGAATCACCTCTGCGCAGTGCTGCCAGCGAACCTCCTCATAATCGGGAAGTTCGGAAAGCGTCTTCAGAGACTGCCAGCGGACGTGCGTTTTCGTCAGAGGCTGATATTCCCAGTCCACCACGACCTTCTTTGCACCGAGCCGGTAGCACTCTTCCGCTACCATTTTTACGAACTCCGGCTGGTCAAGGCCGGCCGTAATGAAAACCTCCTGCCCCTTCTGAATGTTGACGCCGCACTTGGCAATCAGATAGGCATATTTCTTCAGAACCGTTTTTTTCATGGAATTCTCTCCGTTCTCATATAATACGGCGGCATTATACCACATTGTCCGCCGCTTTGAAAACGGCTTGTCAAAGAAACCCCGATTTGGTAAAATGACAGCACTCTTTACAGAAGGAAGCAAAATGGAAGATTTGAACAAGCTGCAATGCAGCGAAGAAGCCCATCCGCATATTCATGACCATGTGCACAGCCATGAGCACGAGCATGTCCATGATCACGGAGACTGCAGCCATCCGCATACCCATACCCACGAGCAGACAAGAAACGTGGTGAACCGCCTTTCCAAGGCCATCGGCCACCTGGAAGCGGTAAAGCGCATGGTGGAAGAGGGAAGAGACTGCACGGAAGTCCTGATTCAGCTGGCGGCTGTCCGTTCTGCTCTGAGCAGCACGGCAAAAGTCATTCTGAAGGATCATATCGACCATTGTCTGACGGGGGCTTCCGAAGGCAATACGGAGGAACTGGCCGCGCTGAATGAGGCCATTGACAAATATATCAGCTGAGGTAGGAATGGACAAACAGGAGATTATTGCTTTTTTTGATGACCGGGCTTCTTCCTGGGATGAGGAAATGATTCGGGATGACGGCATCATTTCGCAGATTTTCGACAATGCGGGAATCCGGGAAGGGGATACCGTTCTGGATGTTGCCTGCGGTACGGGTGTTCTGCTCGGCGACTATGCCGCCAGAGGTGTGGAGCAGATTACGGCCATCGATATTTCCCCGGAAATGGCAAAGATCTGCGCTGCCAAATATCCGGCAGCAGAAGTCATCTGCGGAGACGTGGAAGAAACCGACTTCGGCAGAACCTTCGACCGGATTATGATTTACAATGCGTTTCCGCATTTTCCGAATCCGGAGCGGGTGATTGCCCGGCTCTCCGGCCTTCTGAATCCGGGCGGAACGCTGACGGTGGCACACGGCATGAGCCGCAATCAGATTGACCGCCACCATCAGGGAGCGGCCTGCCATGTTTCCCTGGGCCTGATGGACGAGAATGAACTTTCAGAGATTTTTTCCCGGAATCTGGAGGTAATCTGCGTGATATCCGATGAAAAAATGTATCAGGTAACGGGAAAAAAGGCGTGAATTCCATTGAAGAATTCACGCCTTTGTGTTATACTGAATCCGTATCTGTATACCTTAGATATTTTTTAACAAGAAAGGATAAATAGAAACATGGCTATGAACAAAAAATATGAGCCTCTGTTTACCCCCTGGAACATCGGCAATGTCGAAATCCCCAACCGCATTGTCCAGTGTTCGATGGGCGGTACGTCTCTTTTCGGTTGGCTGGAGCCTTGCCATTTTGACAAGGAAGCTGCCAACTTCCTCCTGAACAGAGCTCAGCATCATGTCGGTCTGGTTCTCCCCGGCATGCAGTGTGTCCGTGACACCATGGGCAAGCGTTGGCTGTATCAGAACAAGAAGATGTTCAAAGAGCTGGCAGACTGGATGCCCGAGTTCCATAAGACCGGATCCAAGCTGTTCATCCAGCTGGCAGCCGGCTTTGGCCGTTCCATGGCAATCAACGACATGATGATTACCCTTCTGAAGAACAAGACTCTGGGCAACATTGCCCGTCCGTTCCTCGATGTTGAGTACTGCTGCGCATCCGCATCCGAAACCCCGAACCGCTGGGCAGAGGACCTCACCTCCCGCCCCATGACCGTGGAAGAGATCCACGAGATGGTTGAAGCTTTCGGTAAGACTGCCAAGATGCTCCGCGATGCCGGTGTTGACGGTGTGGAAATCCATGCTGTTCATGAAGGCTACCTCCTCGACCAGTTCACTATTGCCAACTGGAACCATCGTACCGACGAATACGGCGGATCCTTCGAGAACCGCTATCGTTTCCCTGTAGAAATCGTACAGTGCATCCACAAGTATGCCGGTGACGACTTCCCCGTATCTCTCCGTTACTCCGTCGTCTCCAAGACCAAGGAGTGGTTCCACGGCGCAATGCCCGGTGAAGATTTTGTCGAATTCGGCCGTGACATGGCAGAATCCGAGAAGGCCATCAAGTACCTCGAAGAAGCAGGCTACGCAATGTTCAACTGCGACAACGGTACTTACGACGCCTGGTACTGGGCACATCCGCCTCAGTACATGCCGGATAACTGCAACTATGAAGACGTTGCCTACATCAAGCAGTTCACCAATGCTCCCGTTGTCTGCGCCGGCCGTATGGAGCCCGAGTTCGCAGCAAAGGTCATTGCCGAAGGCAAGCTGGACGGCGTTGCCATTGCACGTCAGAACCTCGTAGACCCCGAGTGGATTGACAAGATTCTGGAAGGCCGCGAAGAGGACATCAAGCCCTGCATCCGCTGCCACAACGGCTGCTTCAACTTTGCAAAGATGAAGGGTACCGGCAACATCCAGGCTATGGAAGACTCCCTGCACCTGGCACGCTGCGCGCTGACTCCTTCCACCATGCAGCATAACAGATATAAAATCGTTCCCACCACCAAGCAGAAGAAGGTCGCAATTGTCGGCGGCGGTATCGGCGGCATGGAGTGTGCTCTTGTGCTCAAGCAGCGCGGCCATATCCCTGTAATCTTCGAGAAGGACGCTGTCCTTGGCGGTCTGTTCCTCACTGCAAACGCAATGAGCTTCAAAGAGAACGACAAGAAGCTTCTGGCATGGTATCTGCGTGAAGTAGAGAAGGCCAACATCGAAGTTCATCTGAATACTCCGATCAATGACCTGGGAATCCTCCGCGGCTACGATGAAATCATTGTTGCCACCGGTTCCACTCCCCGTCAGATGCTGGTTCCCGGCTTCGAGAAGACCATCACCCTCACTCAGCTCCTCCGCGAGAAGAAGGAAGTCGGCGACAAGGTCATGTTCTTCGGCGGCGGCCAGTCTGCCTGCGAAGCTGCATACGAAATGATTCTCCAGGGCAAGCACCCGATGATCGTTGAATATGCTTCCGACCTGGTTCCTGCACAGAATGTCTGCCTTGCAAACGCATCCTTCCTGCGTGACATGCTGGCATACAAGAAGGTTCCTGTATACCTGCAGAGCACCATCACTGAAATCGGTGATGACTATGTCATCGTAAAGCACAAGGACGGCACAACGGAAAAGATCGCTGTGGACGATGTTGTCAACGGCATCGGCTTCGTTCCCGCCCCGGTAGGCGAGAAGGCACGCAATGTTCACCGCGTCGGTGACTGCGTCCAGATCGGTAACCTGCGTACCGCTATCTGGAGAGCCTGGGATGTCTGCATGAAGATTTAATTCTTCGGCATCTGAATCCAAACAGTAAATATCCGACCGGCGCCGCAATTTTGCGGCCCCGTTTTCCTGCATTTGTGTTATAATACCTCTCATGGAAAACGAAGAGAACAAAAACTATATTAAAATGACGGAAACGCCCGTCTGGAAGCTCATTCTGCAGCTTGCTGTTCCAACGACGGTGAGCATGCTCATTACCAACATCTACAACACGGCAGATACGTACTTTGTCAGCCGGATCGGCGTCAGCGCCAGCGGTGCCACGGGTATTGTTCTGTCCGTCATGACGCTGCTCCAGGCCTTCGGCTTCATGTTCGGGCACGGTGCAGGCAGCAATGTAAGCCGCCTTCTCGGGGCGAGAGACCATGAAACCGCTTCTGAGTATGCCTCTGCCAGCTTCTTTCTGTCACTGATCTGGGGCGCTTTTCTCGGCATTCTCGGGCTGCTGTGTCTGACGCCCTTTATGCGGCTCCTCGGCAGTACAGAAACGATTCTGCCCTATGCCCGAATCTATGCAATGTACATCCTCGTTGCCAGCCCGGCAATGGTTACGGGCTGCGTGCTGAATAATATCCTGCGCTATGAAGGCAGAGCGACGTATTCCATGTGGGGACTGGCCACGGGAGGAATTCTGAATATGTTTCTGGATCCGGTGCTGATCTTCCTGTGCAACATGGGAATGCACGGTGCCGGCCTGGCTACGGCACTGTCCCAGTATGTGAGTCTGGGAATTCTGCTTCTGCCCTTCCTCCGCGGGAAGACCTCCTCCAGGCTCTCTCTCCGGTATCTGCGGCGGGGCATTTCCCACCTTCGGAATATCCTGGCGACGGGTCTGCCCAACCTGCTGCGGCAGGGGCTGACCAGTATAGCAACCACGGTGCTCAATATCGGCGCTGCAGTCTACGGAGATGCGGCGGTGGCCGCCTTCAGCATTGCCAACCGATGCTGTGCCCTGCTCTTCGCCGTATCCATCGGCATAGCCCAGGGATTTCAGCCGGTTTGCGCCTTCAACTACGGTGCAAAAAAGTACCGCAGAGTGCGCAATTCCATGCTCTTCACAGGGGGGGCTGCCATCGGGCTCATGCTGGGGCTCTGCAGTCTCTGCGCCTGGAAGGCGGAAGCGGTTATCGCCCTGTTCCGGGACGAGCCGGAAGTTATTGCCGTAGGCTCCCGGACCCTTCGGTATCTGTGCTGCGGCTTGCTGGCTCTTCCCCTGTCTGCCATAGGCAGCATGCTGTTCCAGAGCACGGGGAGAAAAGCAAAAGCCGCCCTGCTGGCGGCTTTGCAGAGCGGGCTCGTATTCATCCCGCTGCTTCTGATTCTGCCCCGGTTTTTGGGGCTGCAGGGCCTGGAACTGGCTCAGGCAACTGCTTATGTCATCTCCGGGCTGATTTCTCTGCCCTTTATTCTGAAGTTTCTTTCCGAACTGTCCGACATGTAATCTCAGAGGGCCTGCTTTCTGGCAAGCCTTCTGTTTTTATATTCCGGATCACCTGTCACTTCCTGAATGACCTTGATTCCTTCCGGCACCTGCGCACCGCCGTAAACGAACAGCACGGCTTTGTCTGCGGAGAAGGGATAAACGTCAATCTCCATATTGCATCCGCCGCTGACGAAGCGGAGCTTTTTCTTGGTAACCGGAGAGAGAGCAGGATCGGCTTCGCGAAGAAGGCTGTTGTAAACCTTCTCGGATACGGGCTTTTCGGTTACCCAGTGTGAACCTTCACCGCCGCGCTGCTTCTCGGTATAGAAGTAGAAAGCACCGTGATCTCCCGGCTGCATCCGGACGCGGCGTTCCACATTAGGAATGGTGTCGGCCAGATAGGTCTGCGTCATGGAAATGAAGGAACCGCCAAGCTTCTGCAGTGTTTCTTCGCCCGGCATCTGAATCAGGAACTTCCGCTTGGACACTTCCGGCACACTGAGACCTACAATCCGGTAAATCTCTGCAATGGCGCGGTTGATTTTGTCTTCAAAATTTACAGAGTTGTCGATAACCCGCCGATTCGGGTGAATTGACCAGGCCTCCAGCGTTTCGTCATCCCGGATTCTGGCAACGTCGATGCCTTCATATCGCGCATTGTTCTCCGCGTCACTGCCGAAGTTGTAGGCAAACTCTGCCCCCTTGGCACAGGTAACCAGATGGAGCACGGCGTCATAGTGAGAAATCATTTCCTCCGGCGTCGTCCCGAAGTGGGCAAGAACGGCTTCAAATTCCTCCTGCGAGATATAGGCCCGGTCGTCAAAAATTGCCCGGTCGTAAATTACCAGAACCTTTTCCTGGGGGACCGTCTCCGCACCCTGCAGCGCCAGCGCTTCCTTGTGCAGCTGATCGCCGATGACGAAGTACTGGAAATCCAGCATGGACATGCAGCCTTCAAAGGGACCGAGCCCGAAGCCGGAAATCAGCTCCGTGGCAGTTTCCGGAATGGTAATGACCTTCCAGCCCTGCTCGGCCGTGAATTCCTTGAGAATGCGGGAGATCAGCGTGGTCTTTCCGGCGGAGGGCCCGCCGGTCAATACAATTTTCGTTATCTGTTTACTCATAGCAAATAAATTATAGCACAACACTTTTTAATAGAAAACAGATTATTTTCATTTGCAATTGATTTGCGATTAATGTATAATCATTTGGTTACTGTGCTTTCGTTTATTAAATTGATAAATTTTATGGCGAAAATCTCGAAAAGATTGGAGGGAAGAATGTGACAAGATATATCATTAAACGAATTCTTCTGGCGCTGCTTACGATTCTGATCATCTGCGCCATTACATTCTTTACCATGCATGCGGTTCCCGGTGGACCGTTCAACAAAGAAAAAGCCCTGAGCCAGGCAACGATTAACGCCCTGAATGCCCGGTACAATCTGGACAAGCCGCTCTTTACCCAGTTCGTTCTCTGGATCAGGAACATGCTGCACGGCGATTTCGGCGTCTCTCTGAAAAACGGTCGTGAAATTACGGATATTATTAAGGAATCCTTTCCGATTTCCTGCCGGCTCGGTCTCACGGCTGTAACGATTGCCCTGATTCTCGGAACGGTATTCGGAAGCATTGCCGCTCTGTGCCGCAACAAGCTGCCGGACAGAATCATCGTGTTCTTCTCAACGCTGTTTACGGCAGTTCCGAGCTTCGTTCTGGCTACGCTGCTGCTGCTGGTATTTGCCATTAAGCTGGGCTGGTTTCCGGTCTGGAGTACTTCCTCGGTCAGCTATACGCTGCCTGTCATAGCGCTTGCCGCCTACCCGATGGCCTACGTTACGAGACTTGCCAAGACGAGCATGCTTGATGCACTTTCGCAGGATTACATCCGCACGGCCAAGGCAAAGGGCGTCGCAAAATGGAAAATCATCTTCAAGCATGCCCTCCGCAACTCGCTGATTCCTGTTATCACTTATGCGGGCCCGGAGATTGCCTATATCATCACCGGCTCCATGGTTATTGAGACGATTTTTACGGTAGGCGGAATCGGCAGCAAGTTCATCGCTTCCATCAACAACCGGGACTACACCATGATTATGGCGACGACGGTGTTCCTGGCAACGCTGATGGTTATTGCAAACCTGATCTGCGACCTGCTGTACAAGGTCGTTGATCCCCGAATCAAGTACGACTGAGGAGGTTTGAAAATGTCTGAACTGAAGAAAAATCCCCTCAGCGCGCAAATTGATCTTTCAAAGTTTACGCCTGCCACGGAGGAAGAAAAGCGCCAGCAGGACGTTATGAGCGAATCCGTCACCTTCTTCCGGGACGGAATGAGAAGACTGTTTAAGAATCCGCTGGCCGTTGTCAGCCTGATTGTCCTTTTCTGCATTCTTGTTACGATTATTGTTGCTCCGATGATTGTCCCCTACAGCTATGAGGAAATGCTTTCCGTCAACGGCAAACGGGATAAAGGTGCCAAGAACCTTGCACCGTTCACCTACAGCAAGGCAGAGCAGAAGTACATTGACCAGGGCAACTACCGATTCCCGCATATATTCGGAACGGATGAACAGTGCCGGGACTACTTTATCCGTGTCATCTACGGTACCAGAGTATCCCTGATTGTCGGTTTCTTTGCCAGCATCATTGTCCTGATTATTGGCATGCTGTACGGCTCCATCTCCGGATATCTTGGAGGAAAAGTCGACCTCATCATGATGCGGATTGTGGACATCATCTACTCACTGCCGGATATGCTGATTATTATTCTGCTGTCGGTGGTTCTGAATGAAGTCATGAACTTTAAGCCGGGAACGATTCTCGCAAAACTCGGTTCCAACATGGTCTCTCTGTTTACTGTATTCGGTGTTCTGTACTGGGTTACGATGGCCCGTCTGATTCGCGGCCAGATTCTCTCCATCAAGGAAAACGAGTATATCCTGGCAGCCAAGTCCATCGGGGCAAAGCCCGGCTGGATTATCCGGAAGCACATCCTTCCGAACTGCCTGTCTGTCATCATTATTTCCACAGCGTTGCAGGTTCCTTCGGCTATCTTTACCGAGAGCTTTCTGAGCTTTGTCGGTCTTGGCGTGCAGGCCCCGATGCCGTCCCTCGGCTCTCTGGCCAATGCCGCCCGGGAAGGTCTGCAGAGTTATCCCTACAAGCTGATATTCCCGGCCATAACCATATGCCTCATCGTACTCAGCCTGAACCTGCTGGGAGACGGCCTGCGTGACGCATTTGACCCGAAGCTGAAGAGGTGAAGAAATGAGTGAACATCTGATCAGCGTGCAGGATCTGCACACGTCTTTCTTTACCGACTCCGGCGAAGTCAAGGCCGTCAACGGCGTATCCTTCAATCTGGATCCGGGTGAGATTCTCGGAATCGTCGGTGAGTCCGGCTCCGGAAAATCCGTTACGGCCTATTCAATCATGCAGATTCTGGCCGATACCGGAAAAGTCAAGGAAGGCAAAATCTTATACAAAGGCGAAGACATCACGCAGTGGAGTGAGAAGAAACTGCGCGACTTCCGCGGAAAATGCTGTTCCATCATTTTCCAGGATCCGATGACGAGCCTCAACCCCGTTTTCACCATCGGCAATCAGCTGCAGGAAGCGATAGAACTCCACACAGACCGCAAGGGCAAGGCAGCAAAAGCCAGAGCCGTCGAGATGCTGGAGCTTGTCGGTATCAATGAGCCCGAACGCCGGATTCATCAGTATCCGTATGAGCTTTCCGGCGGTATGCGACAGCGTGTCATGATTGCCATGGCACTGGCCTGCGAACCGGACATCCTGATTGCGGACGAACCGACGACAGCGCTGGACGTCACCATTCAGGCGCAGATTCTGGAGCTGATACAGGAACTGCAGAAAAAAATGGGAATGGCTGTCATCCTCGTTACCCATGATTTGGGCGTTATCGCCAGTATGTGCGATAATATCGTTGTCATGTACGGCGGCCGAATCTGCGAAAGAGGCACGGCCAGCGAAATCTTCTACAATCCGAAGCATGAGTATACAAAAGGTCTTCTGCGCTCGATTCCCAGTGCGGCCAATATGAAGCAGAAGCTTGTTCCGATCTCCGGAACTCCGATCAATATGCTGAATCTTCCGGCAGGCTGTGCTTTCTGTCCGCGCTGCGACGCTGCAATGAAGATCTGCCTGGAAGCGATCCCGGAGGAACTGAGCATAAATGAAAATCACAAGGCATCCTGCTGGATCAATGTCCGTGACGCAGCCCTTGCGGAGAAGGAGGCAGCCGAATGAGCGAAAAACTGCTTGAAGTCAGAAATCTGAAGGAGTATTTCAACGTTCGGACGGAATTCGGAAGAACGGTTCCCCTGAAGGCTGTGGATGACGTGTCCTTTGATATCGGCAAAGGAGAGACTCTCGGTCTCGTTGGAGAATCCGGCTGCGGCAAGACGACGGTCGGTCGTACGATTCTTCACCTGTATGAACCGACGGCCGGGCAGGTTCTTTTCAATGGCGAGGAAGTCACGAAGAAGAACATTACCCGCATGCGCAAGGAAATGCAGATGGTGTTTCAGGATCCGTATTCCTCTCTCGATCCCCGTATGACGATAGAAGACATTATCGGCGAACCGCTGGATGTGCACCACCTTTATTCCAATCGGAAAGAGAGAAGAGAAAAGGTCCTCAGCCTGATGGAGACGGTCGGGCTCAACGCCGAACACGCCACGCGCTATGCGCACGAGTTTTCCGGCGGTCAGCGCCAGAGAATCGGCATTGCGAGAGCACTGGCCGTGAATCCCAAGTTTATCGTATGCGATGAGCCGGTTTCTGCTCTGGACGTTTCCATTCAGGCCCAGGTCATCAATATGTTCGAGGAGCTGCAGGAAAAGCTGGGCGTAGCCTATCTCTTTATTGCACATGATCTGCTGGTGGTTCATCACATTTCCGACCGAATCGCCGTTATGTACCTCGGCAAGATGGTGGAAATCGCCGATGCGGACGAACTGAACAACAATCCGCTTCACCCGTATACCCAGTCCCTGCTCTCAGCAGTCCCCATTCCGGACCCGAATATTGCCCGTTCCCGTCAGAGGATTATTCTGCAGGGCGATGTCCCGAGCCCGCTGCATATGCCTTCCGGCTGCCCCTTCCGGACCCGCTGTCCCTATGCCACAGAACAGTGCGCCGAGGGAATGCCGGAGCTGACGGACCGGGGGAATGGTCATATGGTTGCCTGCTGGAACAAATAAACTGTTATAATTGCGATTCTTTTTGTGAGATTCCAACAAAATTGCAAACAGATACTTGTGCACTATGCCAAACAATGGTATAGTGCACAAGTAATATTATCTTTATCTCGATAAGGAGGTAAAGAGTATAAATTATAATGGAGGAAACCAAATGAAAAAGATCATTGCTATGATGCTCGCTCTGGTTATGGTTTTTGCTCTGTGCGCATGCGGACAGCAGGCAGCAGCCCCCGCAGCAGCCCCGGCAGCAGAAGCAGCCCCTGCAGCAGCAGAAGCAGCCCCCGCAGAGGAAGAAATTCCCGATGCAGCAGCTCTTGTCTCTGAAGCATTCATCGACCCGATCAATGACTGGGTAAAGTATGATGATATGATCGCTCAGATCAAGGCCGAAACCGACTATGCAGTACGTACTCAGCTCATGCATGAAGCTGAAGACGTCCTCATGTCCAACTACTGCGTAATCCCCCTGTACTACTACAACGATGTTTATATGCAGAAGGACTACGTATCCGGAATCTACTCCAACCCGTTCGCAACCAAGTTCTGGGCCTATGCAACGATGAGCAACGGTTCTGACACCCTTCGCATGAACCTTGCTTCCGAGCCTGACTACCTCGACCCCGCTCTCAACAGCTCTGTTGACGGCGCCTGCCTGGCAGCCAACTGCTTCTCCGGACTTTACACCTACAATGCTGACGGTGTCTGCACACCTGCCTGCGCTGAAGGCTATGAAGTATCTGAAGACGGCCTCACCTACACCGTTACCCTGAAGGACGGCCTGAAGTGGTCCGACGGTACCGACCTGACCGCTGCCGACTTCGAGTACTCCTGGAAGCGTGCCGTTTCTCCCGCTACCGCCGCTGACTATGAATACATGTTCTCCGGCTTCAACGGATATGCAGACGGCGAGCTCAACGTCACTGCTGTTGACGACAAGACTCTCGTATTCGTTCTCGACGCTCCCTGCGCTTACATGGAAGACCTGATGGCATTCCCCACCTTCTACCCTGTTCAGAAAGCATGGGTTGAGGCTAACTCCACCGAAGATGCTCCCGGCGCATGGTGCCAGGAAGCCGGCTTCGTTTCCAACGGCGCATTCGTCTGCACCGGCTGGGATCACGATGTTTCCATGACCTACGAGAAGAATCCGTACTGGTACGATGCTGACAAAGTCACCCTCAACAAGGTTGAATTCATGCTCTCTGCCGATGACACTGCAATCTTCGCTGCTTACAATGCAGGCGACGTTGATTTCATCGACACTGTTCCTACCGACGAGATTCAGAACCTCCTCAACAATCCTGAGTTCTACATTGTTGATGAGCTCGGTACTTACTACGTAGCATTCAATGCAGCAAGCCCCCTGTTTGCAGACAAGACTCCCGAGCAGGCTGCCTGCATGCGTGAAGCATTCTCCATCCTCATCGACCGTGACTACATCTGCGAGAACGTTGGCCAGACCGGTCAGGTTGCTGCCAACAGCTACATTCCTCTCGGCATGGCTGACGGCAACGGCGGTGTCTTCAAGGCAAACGCAGAAGACGGTTACTTTGACGCATACGGCATCAACAACGATGTTGACGCTGTAACCGAGAAGGCAATCACTCTCCTCAAGGCTGCCGGCTACAAGTTCGATGACAACGGTATGCTCTCCGCTGAGACTCCGATCAGCATTGAGTACCTCACCAATACCGGTACGGGCCACGTTGCTGTTGCTGAATCCATGCAGCAGGACCTCGCCGCTGTGGGTATCGTTGTTACCATTCAGCAGCAGGATTGGAACGTCTTCCTCGAGGAACGTAAAGAAGGCCACTTCGACATCGCTCGTGAAGGCTGGATTGCAGACTTCAACGATCCTATCAACATGCTCGAGATGTGGACTACCGTTTCCGGCAACAACGACTGCCAGTACGGCCGTTTCGAAGGCTGGGACGCATAAGTTCTCAATAAGAAAATAAAAAGATCAGGCTTTTTTGAGCCTGATCTTTTTTATCTGAATCATTCCGGGAGGGATTGGCGTCCGGTTTTCCGTTGACAATCAGATCGTCCACATGCATCAGCAGGGGGAAGTCATCTTCCCGGTGCAGCTCCCGGACGGCTCTGGCCAATCACGCAACGTAATGATGCTCATTCACTTTCTCCTGACGGTACAAGATATCTGTCATTCTGCGAGAGGACCTTGACCAGTCGATAGGAGGCAATGAACAGAACGGCAACGAATACAATAAAGATAATGGAATACACGGCTTCCTCCCCGGAGGCGACGAAGTCGTAGGTCCCGTGGAGCAGCATAGGAATCAGAACGGAGGCAATACGGCAGCGTTTGGAGCGGGCAGAATCTCCCAAGAGTTCATACCGTTTGGCAGCGCCGTAAAACAGCCCGGAAAACACGCCGAAGCAGGTGTGCCCGGGAACCGCCGTAACGGCCCGGACCAGGGCAGTGCTGAAGCCGTAGGAAATCGTGTAACCGATGTTTTCCCACAGGGCAAAGCCCAAAGAAACAAAAACGGCATACACCACGCCGTCAAACTGGCAGTTGAAGTTGGGATTCCGCCAGGTCTTGAAGCGGAGAACCAGATATTTGAAGCCTTCCTCGCTGAGGCCGACGACGATGAAATACAGAAGAATATTATATCCTAAGGAGCCGGGAGCGGTAACAAAGGGCAGCAGGGCAATTCCCAGATTCTCTGTGGCGGATGCCAGAAAGGTGCTGACGATTCCGAACAGCACCAGGGCGACCAGGAGGTTTCCCGGTTCCTTTTCCAGGCGGTCCTTCCGGTAAACGAGGACCAGCAGCCATACGGCGGGAATCACCGCAGCCGCAATCAGCCAGGTATAGGGATTCAGAACGAGCAGGGGAATCAGACTCATGGCATACCTCAATTCTCTCCGTTTACAATATCGGCAATGCGCGAAGACAGCCTGCCGTGCATCAGATCATCCAGATCGATAATGGTAATGTCCAGCGCCTGGGCCCGGTTCCGGGTGACGGCCCGGCACTTTTCGCAGCTGACCAGAATGGCCCCGGCGCCGTTGCCGCCGAAGCGGTCCCGCAGAATGGTCAGCTCATTCAGCGCGGAGGTTTCCACGTTGCAGACCTTGCAGCTGATAAACCAGGGAATTACTGCCTTCACGGCGGTTACGTCGATCTCATTGGATACGCTGTCCCGCTTGCCGAAGCGGTCCCAGTCGATGACGGTGCTGCAGCGGACGTCATTGAACAGCCCGGTATCTAAACAGGATTTGTAGGTATACAGCTCCAGAACGCTGCCGATGTCCCGCAGCCAGAACCGGCACTGGTCATCCCGGAAGCGGAAGGAAACGGAGCTTTCCCCGTTGATTTTCAGCCCGGAAATCAGCCCGATGCTCTCCAGCTCCTTCAGCAGCGCGGGGTCGGCGCTGAGCCGGGAGCCTCTGTCCCCTTTGGCAGTATAGGGGGCACTCACGTCCAGGGAATACCTGCCGTCCTTGCCGGCGCCGGACACCTTCTGCATATACTCGATGAACTTCTTCCAGCTCTTTCTGTGCCGCATGTATACGGCGAAGAAGGGGTCAATCAGATCCGTATACTGGGAAAGAGTATCGTCAAACCGGCCTTCCCGCACCCGGCCGCCTGCCATTCCCGCAAAGTCCTTCATGCTGTATTCCAGCGTGCAGGGAATCTCCGCGAACTCGGCGTTGTGAATATTGAAGAAGCAGTTCTTCTTCCGGGAATACGTGAAAACGGGAATCCCGGAACTGCCGCTGACTTCCCCGGCGGCAAAAAGGGCCGCGTCCGTTCCGCCGGCAATGTCAATGGCACAGTCCGGGTATTTTTCTGCCACGTTCTGAATCTGCCGGGCGATTTTGGCTGCCTTGTACATGCTGGCTTCCAGGAAGACCAGCTCGACATCTTCTCCCCGGGAGGAGAAATAGTTCCATATGTATTTCTGGAGCTCCCGGTCCTGGGCAACTTCCGTATCGCAGAGGTAGATAATCCGCTCCGGGTGGAATACATCCGCAGCGAGCACATTTTCCAGGGGGCGTTCGTCAAAAAGTTCAATTAATGTTTTCATAACTGCAGTATAGCACAAATGTGCGAAAATATGATAATATATTACAAAAGAAGCGAAGATTTGTTCGGGAGGCATATTATGGAAGAAAACAGGCAGATTACGGTCCTCTGTTACGGGGATTCCAATACCTACGGCTATGATCCCCACGGCGGCAGATACGGCGCAGAAGTCCGCTGGCCGAAGCGCCTGGCAAAGCTGCTGGGAGAGGAGTATGAAGTCATCAGCGAGGGGCTCAACGGCAGAACCACGATGTATGACCGGGAAGACGGCATTTTCAAAAACGGTCTGCCCTATCTCACGCCCTGCCTGCTTACCCATATGCCGATTGACTGGCTGATTTTCATGCTGGGTACCAACGACTGCAATGCAGAGCTCCGTCTGGCAGCGGAAGACATCGCCCGGGGAATGGATCGGCTGCTGAATGTTGCCCGTCTGACCTGCCTGGAGACCCAGGGCTTTGTTCCGAAGACGGTGCTGGTCGCCCCGGCGGCCATCCTTCCGGAGGTGGAAGGAACTCCCTTTGAAGACCAGCTGGACGAAGCCGCCATCCGGAAGTCCCGGGAAATTGCCCCGCTGTATGCCGGGCTGGCGGAAAAATACGGCTGCCTCTTCCTGGACGCGACGGACGAACTGGAGGTTTCCGCTCTTGACTGCGAGCATTTGACGGAGGCCGGTCATGCCCGGCTGGCCGAGCTTTTGTACGAAATCATCGGAAATTCAGCCCCCGCCCCTTGCAATTCCTGTAAAAAAGAATAAAATATAAAAGAATTTTGAAATATTTTTGAATTTTCTGAGCCTTTTTTCATTGCTGAAATCTCTTAATAATCAGAAGGGGAAAACAGCGCAGGATATTTGCTGTTTTCATGGTGATTTGATATGAAGCGCAGCGTGATGAAAACCTTAGTTCTCTTTGTGTCTCTTGTCCTTGTCGGCAGCTTTGTCTGTTCCGGCGTTGCTCTGGCGGAACCCTCCAAGGGGTATACGATTTCCGTAGCTTCCGATGTCCCTGCCCGTACCGTCGTGCAGCAGGCGGAGGAATACATCCTGCTGGAAGATGAAGCCGTCCCCCTCGCCTCCGGTGAGGATCTGGGAGGGAGTTCGTATGCGCCGGGCTTTATCTTCTTCATTGCTGCGGCCGCTGTTTTCGCCGTTGCCTGTATCCTTCTGGTGATTACGCTCATTGTCAGGCGGAACAACCGCAAGTTCGGAGAAGAGGTATTGGGCATTCGCCGCTGAATTCAATAATAATTAAATGAAAACACCTGCCGAATGGAGATATTCTCTGTCCGGCAGGTGCTTTTTATTCGGGTTTTATCATTTCCGCTCATGTCCGCAGACACATCATCTGACGAAGTCAGACATCATGTGCAAAGCACACATCATGTTCTGCGAAGCGGAATACATCATTCCTGATACAGGAGATTCTTCAGCAGCTCATTGAGCAGCTGGCTTTTGTTTACGCCGTTTTCCTTAGCCAGAATCTCCAGCCCCCGGTTGACCTCATCCTCCAGATAGAAGCTGTAGGTATGAAAGGATGGCTTGTTTCTCACCAGATTTTTCAGCAGATTCTCTTCCACGCTGGGATGCTTCCGGGATTCGGGCAAATTCGCCGTTTGCTGCGGTTTTTCCCGAACTGCGGGAATATCTGCCTCCGGAGAAGAAAATGCTTCTGCGGGCTTCTCAGCACTGTTTTTTAAGGATTCTTTCTCCTGCGCTTCCGGCTTCCGGTTGGGGAGCACGAAGTTGCTGTCTGCCTGTGCAAAGGGATTGGCCATCAGAATACTCCTTTCTCTGTCAGGCTGGCAATCAGCTGCCGGACTTCCTCTGCGGAGTCTCTGCCCTCCTTATAGAGGGTAACGGGAATCTTCTGCAGCGCGGCTTTCCGGAAGGAAATGCGCTCCCGGATGGCCGGCTCCGTCAGAATGGCTGCCAGCTCCTCATCCGTGCGGAAGTATTCCCAGATGTCTCCGGTCAGATTGGTCCGGAAGTCCGCCCGGTTCAGCACCAGAGCCTTCACGTTGTTTTCCCGGCGCATGGCGGAGCAGATTCTGCCCCACAGATAGAGAAACAGCTGAATGCCCATGCGGCTGTTGTTGTCCACATCGGACACCAGAATAATGCTGTCCGAAGCATTGAAGGCATTCTGGTTGATGGGACCCATGCTGGGGTTGGTGTCGATGAGAATATAATCGTAATTCTCAAAGAATTCCCGGTGATCGTCAATGTAATACTCCAGGATCCGCTCTCTGGCGGCTCTGGTGCCGATATTCAGCTCCGTCTCAATCATGCGGATATGCGAGGGGATGATGTCCAGCAGCGGGAGCCCGGGAATCGGATTCCGGATCACCAGCAGCTCCGGCGAAATCTCCGGGTTCTCAAAGATGTCCCGGCTGGAGTAAATATCCTGCATGGCGATGTTGAGCCCCGTGTTGTTGCTCAGATTGCACTGGGGGTCGATATCCATCAGCAGGACCCTGCTGTTCTCGGCCAGGGCGCCGCCCAGGTTGAACGTCATCGTCGTCTTTCCGGTACCGCCCTTTAGGGTACCGACGGAAATAATTTTCATCCGATCCCTCCCGAACCGTTCTTTTTTTCTATTATATTACAACCCCAATACCTTTGCAACAGAACTCAAACAGATTTCTATTAGAAAACCTGTTTTTATTTTTTACAGGATTTTTGACAAAATCATCGGAAATTCCCATGTATTTTTGACAGAAACGCCATAATTTCCCTTGTATTTTTGACAATATCGCATTATGATACCCTCGAGGAGGGGGATTTGCTATGGAATTGCGCAGAAAAATCGAAGAAGAAATTCGAAACTGGTACAGCAGAGAGAATAAGGCTCTGCTGATTAAAGGTGCCCGTCAGGTCGGAAAAACCTACGTCATAAGGAAAACCCTGAAGGAACTTGGTGCAAACGTAGTCGAATTTAATCTGATTGATAAGCCGGAAGTGATTTCTATACTGGCAAACTGTCACACACTTGATGAAATGATTCTCGGCCTTTCAACGCAGACGACGCTTCCGATTATCAGAGGAAATACGGTATTGTTCTTTGATGAGATTCAGAGATACAAGGAAATGGTGACAAGGATCAAGTTCCTTGTGGAGGACGGAAGTTTCCGGTATGTGATGAGCGGGTCTCTGCTCGGAGTAGAGATTACGAATCTCGAATCTGCTCCGGTAGGCTATTTGTCGACCAGAGTCATGTATCCTCTTGACTTTGAGGAATTTCTCCAGGTAGCGAATATAAATGAAGATATTTTAAGCCATTTGATAACATCTTTTGCCGAACGGAAGCATCTGAATGGCGCAGTGCACGAAAAGCTTTTGGCCCTGTACAGGCAATATCTTGTTGTCGGCGGTATGCCGGAAGCCGTATGCCGGTTTGCCGAAACATATAACCTGAACGAAGTCACAGCAGTTCACAGAGACATTATCGACCAGTACAAGCTGGATTTCACGCAGTATGAGGCAGAGGATAAACGTCTGATTTTGTCGGAAATCTATGATATCGTTCCTGCCGAGCTTCTGAAACAGAATCGGCGTTTTATTATATCCGATCTGAAAAAGGGACTCCACTTTGAAAGAGTATCCAGCTCATTCCTGTGGCTGAAGAATGCAGGAGTTGTACACAGTGTATATAATGCCACAGAGCCGCGAGTTCCGCTGAAGCTGAATGAAAAACAAAGCCTCTTCAAGCTCTATCTGTCCGACGTAGGATTGCTCACTACACTTTACGGAATGAATACAAAAGCGATGATTCTCAGTCGGGATGCAGCGCTGAATTGCGGAGGACTGTATGAAAATGCAGTAGTGTGCGAGCTGATCAGCAAAGGCTATCCTGTATATTATTACAATTCAAACCGATTGGGCGAGCTGGATTTTGTCATTGAGTACAAGGGCCATGTTCTGCCGATTGAGGTGAAGAGCGGAAGGGATTATGAATTGCATTCCGCCCTGAACAACGTTCTGGAAAATGCAGAGTTTGAAATGGAAGAAGCTTTTGTATTTGCAAACTGCAATATAAAAACAGAAGGAAAAATCACATATCTGCCAATCTATATGGCTTCATTTATCGACGAAAATAATCCGGAAGAAATCATAATGGACAGAATTGAGTTCTGAATCATGTCTGCTTTTGAAAAAACTATTCAAGCAAAAATGTGGCTGATGTCCACTTTTGAAAAACAAATCTGAAAAATATTATTTTTCGTGTCTACTTTTCTTGACTGGTACAAGTGATGCTGGCTTGCCACGAAAAAATGCGGTCATGGCTTCCTTTCAGACCAGAAAAAATGTGATTTTCTTGATTGACGTGCCCAGAAAAAATGTGTATCATAGATGCGGCGAGGTGATTGCATGAAACGTTTTGCAATGGAAGCACTAAAAAAATGGAAAGCAAAAGAAGGCCGAAAGCCGCTGGTCATCATGGGGGCAAGACAGGTTGGAAAAACCTGGCTGATGAAGGAATTCGGCAGAACTGAGTATAAAAAGCTTGCATATATTTCTTTTTTC
>JAZLHH010000108.1:0-4804 GCA_045616745.1 Candidatus Limivicinus sp.
GTAAAAGGATATCTCTGCTCCATCTGCGGCCACTTTGAGCCATGTGAAGGAGAGCTTCCTGACGATTATACCTGCCCACTGTGTCATCACGGAAAGGATTCCTTTGAACCGGCGGAGCAGTAATTCCCCATAATCCTCAGAACCTGCAGCAGTGCTGCAGGTTTTTTTATCGCAAGAAAACAGTTGACAAAAGAAAGAGACCGTGTTACTGTACTAATCACTTAATACAATAACACAAGGAGCAAAGAATGGATTTCAATTTTCAGAATTCCCTGCCGATCTGGAAGCAGCTCTGCTCTCAGCTGAAGGCGGCCATTGTCACCGGGCAGTATCCTCCGGGGTCCCGGTTTCCTTCCGTCCGGGAGCTGGCCGCGGAAGCCGGCGTGAATCCCAATACAATGCAGCGGGCTATGACGCAGCTGGAGACGGAAGGTCTCATCATTACCAACAGAACGGCGGGCCGTTCCGTTACAGATGACTGTGCGGTATTGGACAATACGCGAAAGAGCCTGGCAGAGGAGAGAGCATCGCTGTTTTTGAAAGATATGAAAGCACTGGGCTATGACTGCGATACAGCGGCCGAGATGGTGCGGAAAGGACAGAACCATGAGTAATGAACTTGTAAAATGCGAGAAGCTGCGCAAGTCTTTCGGCCAGATTCAGGCACTGGACGGCGTGGACCTCACGCTGGAGAGCGGAAAGATTATCGGCCTGCTGGGACCGAACGGCGCCGGAAAGACCACACTTCTGAAGGTAATCAACGGTCTTCTTCGGCCGGACAGCGGAGAAGTGACAATAGAGGGCTTCCACCCCGGGACGGAAACGAAAAAGCGAATCAGTTACCTGCCGGACAGACCCTACTTTGCCGACTGGATGAAGGTAAATGACATGCTGGACCTCTTCGCGGATTTTTATGCCGACTTCAACAGAGACAAAGCCGCAGAAATGTGCCGGACGCTGAATCTGGACGGCAATCAGAAAATCAAGACCCTTTCCAAGGGTACCCTGGAAAAGCTGCAGCTGATTCTGATTATGAGCCGGAAGGCAAGACTGTATCTGCTGGACGAGCCGATTGCCGGCGTGGATCCGGCTGCCCGGGAATTCATTCTCAAAACTATTCTCACCAACTACAGCGAAACCGGGTCCGTCCTGATTTCCACCCACCTGATTCTGGATGTGGAACAGGTACTGGACGAAGCCGTCTTTATGGAACAGGGCCGGATTACGCTTCATGAGAGTGTGGACGAGATCCGGGAAAACCGGGGGAAGAGCGTAGATGCCCTCTTCCGGGACATGTTCCGGAAAAACTTCGGAGGTGATTTCTGATGCTGGGAAAACTGATCAAATACGATATGCGTTCCTGCTGGAAGACCTTTCTTCCGTTTTGGGCAGCCATTCTGATTCTTACGCTGATCAACGCCTTTACCGTCCGTTATGCGGCCAGCGTGTCCTCTGACGGATTCTTTGTCTCGGTTCTGCCGGTACTTCTGCTGATTGGAACCTGCATGATTACCTTTGTCGTTGCCATTGTGTACATCTGCCAGGAGTTTTATCGCGGGCTTCTGGGGAAAAGCGGCTATCTCATGTTTACGCTTCCCGTAAAGACGGAAGCCCTCATCGCTTCCAAGGGAATTGCTGCTCTGATTCTGGAGTGTATCAGCGTTGTGATTGTTGGGCTCAGCATGATTCTGGAGCTGACGGCGATCAATTCCGGCTCCCTGTGGGAGCTGCCCAAGGGATTTTTCAAAGCCTTTGCCGAATATCCGGAAATGCGGCAGGCCACGCTGCTGGTGTTCGAGGGCCTGCTGCTGGCAATTTCCGTTGCGATTTCCTTCAATGAACGGATTCATGTTTCCATTGCCGTGGGGCATCTGTCAAAGAAGTATCGAATCGTGATTGCCTTTCTGACCTATGTAATCATCGGGGCAATCATCTCCTTCCTGGGAATCCGGGGAATGATGCTGGCGGACGAACTGGTTCCAAATTTTCAGATCACCCCGTCTATGACGGGCCGAATGACGCTGCTGATTCTGGGACTGGCGCTGGTGAATCTGCTCCTTGCCGCAGTATATTTTCTCATCACGGCCCGCATACTGAAGCACCGCCTGAACCTGGAATAAGCTCCCGGATCAGCACAATATATATGTAAAAGCAAAGAGGAACTGCCATGGAAGAACATGTCATATATCAGCTTGCCTGCAGGTATCCGCAGCTCACCCTGCCGATTTCAGATGAAACGCGGCACAGTGAACGCTACAGAAATATCGTTCTGCGCGGGGAACGCCCTGACAGCGAACCGGTGTTTTCGTTTTCCCCGGATGACCGGCTGGAAAGGGTCACTACCCCGGCGGGAGAAGTTGACGTTCTCTCCCTCAGCGACCGGGCGGATTTTGAACACTGCATCCGTGCGCTGGCGCATCGCTGTGAAAACAGAGAGATTCCGCCCACGACGGGGGCATCGATTATCTCCGGCCTGAACAACTGGGAAAAGATTCGGAAACACAAAGAGGAGTATCTGGCCGGCGGAGGAGATGACTGGAACGGCGAATTTGAGCGCTTCACATCCGACCGCAGGAACTATCAGGATACCGTCATCGTGCTCAGTCAGGGATATTACAGTGCTCTGCCCGCTGCAGAAGCCGGTTTCCCGGAAAGGGAATGGCTGGAAATATCATACACCATCCGCAAATATCATGAACTGGCACATTTTGTGAGCCAGCGGCTCTTCCCGGAGAACAAAGATGCCGTAAGGGATGAAGTTCTGGCGGATATGAACGGCATTATCGCGGCGCTGGGCCATTTCGATGCGGCGCTGGAAGGGAAGCTGCTGGGCATTCGAAACGGGGAATATGTCCATGGCAGGCTGGAAAACTATGTCGAAAAGGATCAGCTCCCGGATGCGGTTTTGCGTGTGCGTGCCATGCTTGCGGATTTGCAGCGGAACTGCGTCGGGTCACAGCAGCCCTTCACTTTCCTGTTAGAGCTTGAAAAAGAAAGAGTTTTTCTGTGACAGAGCGGGAATCCGTGCTGACCACGAAAAGAAAAAAGGGACTGCTGCAATTCATTTTGCAGCAGTCCCTTTCGGATACTCCCTCGGTTTTACTTCAGTTTAATTTCGTAAGTGAGATCGTCCTTTTCCCAGAACTTGATCAGCATGGTCTTCTGCGCACAGTTGACGGCATAGGAAACGCCGGTGGTAAAGATTCCCCTTGCCTCGCGCAGAGGCATTTCATCGCCTTCATAGTATTTAACGAGCTTGTCTTTCCAGCCGAGCATCTCCATGAAGGCCGAGATCCCGGCTTTCATTTCATCGAAGTTCTCTTCCTTCATCATCCATCTGACGCCGCTGTTGGAGGAAAGATCTTCCTCGGAGGCGTCTGTCGAAACATGACCGGTTTCCGGATCCACAGGAAGGATGTTTGCCAGGTCACTGCGCCAGTCGATGACAGGATTTCCTTCGTCATCCACAAAGCGCGTAATGCCGTTTTCATCCTGGTAGGTATTTTCCAGATAGAGGATATGCTGGCTCCACATGCGCTTCTTCATCTGCGCCATCATTTCCTCCAGTGTGTTGACGTCCTCCAGACCGTCCATCACGCGTTCCGCTCTGCCGTAGCCGGAGCCGTTAACGTCCATTGCGGTCCAGGTCGGATTCAGATAGTAGTTGCCCTGTGCCGATGCGTAAGGGACAAAACGGACTTCATTCCGGGCGATTTCAATCACGCCGAAATTGCCCGCTGCATCACCGATGCAGTAGGCATACTGCGTAGGTGTGCGCATATCAATATAAGGAGTGGAAACGACGTTGATGTCATTCCGCAGGTATTCGAGAGCCTCCTTCACAGTGGCACAGTTCATGGCAATCATCTGTACCAGCATATTGACCATTACGCGATCCTTTTCAGGATTCGTTCCGGTATTCAGGAAGTATTTGTCCGGCTCGCGGACGTTTGCTTCCACGTACAGACCCTCGGAATTCATGGCATCTGTCACGCAGAAAGGAAGGTAATTCATATAATCCTCGTCCAGATAACCGGTTTCCTTGAACTCCTCATAGGTGTAGGTATCATAATTGTTAAACCGGACGGAAAGCGTGGGATACTTGCCAAAAGAGGTATGAATGAGGAAGGCCGGGCAGACGGAAACTTCATTGTCCAGATTGCGCCCGATAATTACCTCGCCGTCCTTATTCAGCTTGCTGCAGGTAGTGCATGCTCCGGAGCCGTTGGCAACAGAGGGATCAACCTTAATCGGCATATCATCGAAAGGATCGGAATCGTCCAGCCCCAGCTTTTTGTCCAGATAAGCTCTGGCAGCCTCGTAATCCGCCTCGTCGTAATTCAGCTCAATCAGGTAATTCCCAAGGTCCCTGTAAACGCCGTTTTCATCCGGCGTGAATTTATCATCCAGCGTCAGATAGTCTGCATGGGCAGCACAGCCGATGCTGAACAGAACAGAAACAACAATCAGGACGGACAGAATTCTTTTCATTGTATGATCCTCGTTTCGTAAAGATTGTGAACAGACACTTGTTTCCCTTAAGTACTGTTTTCTTTTTCACGGATACTATAATACAAACCCTTTCCCCCGGTCAACCCCATCAGTCAGAGCAGAAGGCAGCTCCCTCACAACATGCCGCCGCAGGGGCAGGTTGCCAATCCGGCTGTTTCATGCTAAAATCGAGACGGATTTTGAAACAGTTGTTTTCCTGCTCCGCGGACTGTTCATAAAATTCAGGCAGTGTTAAAAATGTTGTAACATTTTTCAGCTTCTTGCGTATTACAATACGAATGAGGGTTCATTC
>JAZLHH010000109.1:0-14561 GCA_045616745.1 Candidatus Limivicinus sp.
CGTGCCAACGGCACAGCTGGGTAGCTACGTCTGGACGAGATAAACGCTGAAGGCATCTAAGCGTGAAACTCCCCCTAAGATAAGATCTCCATTCCTTTATGGAATAAGGGCCGAGGAAGACTACCTCGTTGATAGGCCGGCGGTGTAAGAGCAGCAATGTTTTAAGCCAACCGGTACTAATAGCCCGAGGGCTTGACCTACGAAAAGCAGGTTCAGACCTTGCAATTCTCTGTTCAGTTTTGAAGGTACATCCTTCATAGTTGGTGTTTTTAACGGTGAGGGTCCACCTGTTCCCATTCCGAACACAGAAGTTAAGCTCACCAGTGCCGACAATACTTGTCTGGAGACGGACCGGGAAGATAGGTCAACGCCAACACAAAGGGTTTGGCGCAAGTCAAGCCCTTTGCATTTGCCTCCTTAGCTCAATAGGTAGAGCATGCGGCTGTTAACCGCAGGGTCGTAGGTTCGAGTCCTACAGGAGGCGCCAAAATAGACAGCAGCCGCCACCTTGGTGGCTGGCTGCTGTTTACATTATGGACCGTTAGCTCAGTTGGTAGAGCAACCGGCTCATAACCGGTCGGTCCGGGGTTCGAGTCCCTGACGGTCCACTTTATTTGGATTTGTTTACAACATATAGGGGAATAGCTCAGCTGGTAGAGCGGCGGTCTCCAAAACCGTAGGCCGAGGGTTCGAAGCCTTCTTCCCCTGCCAAGATTCGAGGTAGTTTCGGTTAGAAATTACCTCGAGTTTTTTTATAAAATATTCAAAAAGCAATATAAATTATGTGTAACCTTTTTTCTTTTTCTGCATCTATTAAGCGTAAACCAACAGAAAGAAGGATACTTAAATGAACAGACCTCAAATTTCCATTCCGGGATCAATCAAAATAGTTATTAGTGATTTATCGCTTGAGCATGATGATCCGTACTGTGTGAGCGCCATATATGAAGATGGTTTTATTTCGCTGGTGATTTTTACGCTTTTCATGCAATATATGGTTTATGTGGATGCCTGCACTGGCGAAATCTGTGGGCTCATGACCGAGCCTGTTGACTTCGTTGAAAATGAAAAAGCTTGTGAATGTTCCGGCTTTTAAAAAGATAAACTGATTTGTATTAAGGAGCTAATATTATGAAAAAAGTTGTTATTGCTATTGTGCTTGTTTTTGCCCTCTGCCTTTCGGCATGTTCTTTATTTGGTGCAAAACGGATTGGGAAAGATGCTGCGCTTGAAATTGCACTTGCCGATGCCGGAATTGAAATGAACAAAGCCGTAGATATTGACATTGAATTTGAATCAGACAGGTATAATAAATGGTATGAGGTGGAATTTGATTCCGGATTTCACGAATATGACTATCGCATTCAGGCGGAGACAGGAGAGATCCTTTCTTCCAGAACAAAATGATTCCTCAGAATGCTTCACAGTTCCAATGAACTGTGAAGCTGTTTTCACATCCCAATGGGAAGGAGTTGAGAGCATTTTTGAAAAATGACCTGATCGACGGTCTCTTCAAAAAGTATTATAATGAGGCTGTTTTGTATACAATGTCCATATGCAGAAACAAAGATCTGGCCGAAGACATTGTATCGGAGGCTTTTTTCAAGGCTCTCTCCACTGCTGACGAAAGCATTCGAAATTTTAAACCGTGGCTTCTGACAGTATGCAGAAACGAATTCCTGATGTACTGCAGAGGCCGCTCACGAATATCTGATGATGAAATAAGCGAAGAGACAGCCGTACAGGAAGATGAAACCCTTAACCGGATCATCCGACAGGAAGAATACCGTGCACTGTACAAAGCCATCTCTCTCCTACCGGAAAATCAGAAGGAACCTTTAATCCTGTTTTATTTTAACGGATTAAGCGTGAAGGAAATCGCTGAAGTAGTCGGGAAGAGCGAAGCAAATGTCAAAGTTCTGCTGCATCGTGCCAGAGAGGAACTCAGAAAGAACATGGAGGGAACCCAATGAATTTCAAAGATGCTTATGCGCATTTTCTTGACGGAACCGCGAGCACTGAAGAAATAGAATATGTGCGCAAAGAAATGAACAGAGCCCGCGAGATAGACGAAATACTTCGCACTGCCCCTGAGAAGGATATTTTCAATGAAGTGGAAGTTGAAACAATCCGGAAGGCCAGAAAGAAGTTCAACTTCAGGAATACAATAAGAATCGTCATTGTTGTTCTCGCAGTTCTCGTCTTTCTTGCGGCGGCTGTCTGTGGATATATTTTCGGCACTGCCATCCCTGCCGCAAAGAGGAACTCCGACATTTCCAGAGACCGTGCAATCACTATTGCGGAAGACTTTCTTACCGATTTTCTCGGAAAAGATGCGCACGGATTCACAGTGCATGATATTGACAGACATCTGTATTCTGAGCACGGGCTCAAGAGCACTGTGTATTGCTACGAAATTGAACTTCGTGACGGAATCACAGAGTATGAAATTACCGTAAATGCCGCTTCCGGCTATGCGACAATAACGGATATAGATCATCATGACTGACCGATCTGTTTATTTCTTTTGGCACGAGCTGATTTCGATTACAGGACGCTGACAGAAAAAACAAAAAAGAGATCAGAGAGCAGTTGGATTTTTCCAGCTGCTTTTTTTATTTGTTGTAGTCTATTCGTTCTTATGATAATCTACTGTATGTTAGGAGGTGTGCTTATGTATCCTGTTCTGATTTTGCGCGAGGAAGTTGTCTGCCTTGTGCTGCTGTTATTCCTTGCCTATACTGCGCATGCCTATCATATGGGAAAGGACAGCAAGTTTTTCTATCGCCTTCTCATTTATGCAATTATTCATGTTGTATTTGATATTATTACCGTCCTCACGGTCAACAGTCTCGATTCCGTTCCCTCCTGGCTGAACTATATCTGCCACGTGATTTTCTATATGTCTGCAATCCTCTTCTCCAAGGAGGTTATGACGTATGTTTTTCATATGGTCTATCCCGATATCTCAAAGAAATTTGACATTTTTTCGTACGTTCTCCCTGCAGTGTATCTCCTTTGTGTGCCATTCCTGAATCTCGAATATATTGTCGGAAACGGAACAAATTCCAGTTACGGTTCTGCAGCAATTATCGGCTATACTGTAGCGTTTCTCTTCTTTTTAGTAACCTTTATCGTTGTTTTCCTCAACTTTAATAAATTGAGTACTACGGTGAAGAGCGCGCTGCTGCCGATGCTGGTGATTCTCGTTATTGCCGAAATTACGCAGATAGTGGTTATTGAACTCCTGTTTACCGGCGGCGCCGTCACGATTGTCACCATCGGCTTTTTCTTCTCGCTGGAGAACCCGGTTCAGGTCTTCAGGCAGAAGGCCTTTACCGACGCATTGACCGGATTGAAATCCAGACACAGCTTTGATGAAGATCTGAAGATTCAGGATAAACGGTTCCAGTCAAATCCTTCGGATGAGTATATTTTTGCCTATTGTGATATCAATGCACTCCGCAGCATCAACAGCAGTTACGGGCATCTGGAAGGTGACAATTACATTACCTTCATTGCGACCGGGCTGAATTCCTGTCTGCAGTCGGCAAAAGCGATTTACCGTATCGGCGGCGATGAGTTTCTCGCAATGTATTACGGAAAGTCCGAATCGCTGGTGCAGGAGGAACTGCTGGCAATTCAGAAATATTGTTCCAATCACTCGGCGGAAATGAAATACATACCTTCGGTGGCCGTCGGTTATGCGGTTTCCGGTAAGGATTATAAGAGCCTGCACGATGTAATTCGCACGGCAGACTATATCATGTATAAAAATAAGGAATACATGAGAGAGAAGCAGGCATTCATTACGGATAATTCCGGAACAAGATTGAACCTTTCCGGTTTGACCGACCGTGTATTCGATGCTATGTGTGCGTCCGATAAGAGAACTTATCCGTATATCACGAACCTTGAGACCGGTGTCACCAGAGTTTCCGGAGACTGGGCAGCATATTTTGACTTGCCGAATGAATTTACTGTCGGATTTAATGATATCTGGGAAAAACATATCCATCCGGATGATCGGCAGGCGTTCCTGAATGACATCGCTGCGGTTATGACCGGAAAGAAGCAATATCATAATCTGCAGTACCTCGCCAGAAATGCGAACGGGGAGTACGTCAAGTGCAGCTGCAGTGGTGCTATCTATCACGGGAAAGACGGCGAACCCGACATTTTTGCAGGTTATCTGGTGAATCACGGTATTCCGGACCTGATCGATCAGGTCACGGGTCTTCCGAATTTCCTCTCACTGGACAAATACGTCCAGCCGGTAATCGATTCCGGTAAAAGAGCGATGATTATCAAACTTGGAATCAACAGCTTCTCGCGCATCAATATGCTCTACGGTTATGTGGACGGAGATACGCTCCTGAAGAGAATGGCCCAGATTGTTCAGAATGAAGTGGGAATCCGGGGACTGACGTTCTGCCAGGACGGCATCAATTTCTCTATTTTCCTGCCTGACTGTTCTGTGGAGGATACCAGAGAAATCTACAATTCCATTCGCAGGACTCTGGCTTCCGGGGTTGTAATTGATGATACCGTCAGTGTTCCGATTGATATCTCCGGTGGAGCAACGGAAGTCCGGCCGGGTGTCGCATCCAGAAAAGTTGTTCGTTCCAGTCTGCTGTATGCACTGGATGAGTCGATTTATGAACATCATGGCGACCTGGTCTTCTATAACAGCGAGTCCGGTGCGGAACAGGATTCCGACTTTGGCCTTCTCGCTGCGGTGCATCACGATGCGGTAACGGAGAGGAAAGGGTTCTATCTCCGATATCAGCCAATCGTGGATACGGTTAGCGGAAAGATTCGGGGCGCAGAGGCATTGCTCCGGTGGTCCAGCCCGGAATACGGCGGAGAGGTTGCCCCCAGCAGGTTTATTGCGTTTATTGAAAGCGACCCCTGCTATTATGACCTGGGATTTGAAATCATTCACCACGCCCTGGAGGCAACCGTGGAATTCCGTAAATTCGTTCCGGATTTCCGTATGAACGTCAACATTACGGCCATGCAGCTGACGAATGAATCTTTTGCGGAGAGAGTCTGCGAAAAACTGGACTCCTTTGGGTTGCCGCACGATGCTCTGATTCTGGAACTCACGGAACGTTGCAAAGAACTGGATACAGAGTACCTGGCATCAAAGATTGCGCAGATTCGCGGCACGGGAATTCAGGTTGCTTTTGACGATATCGGTACGGGTTATTCATCGATTCAGCTGCTGATCAGGATTCCGGTAGATGAAATCAAGCTTGACAGGACCTTCGTTCTGGGCCAGATGAATGATTCGGTCTATGGTGTGTTTACGGAAGCACTTCTTCGCGGTGTTCGGGCACGCAATGCGGTAATCTGCTTTGAAGGAGTGGAGTCTGAAGAAGTCTATCAGTCTGTGAGGAAATTCGGTGAATCTCTCTGTCAGGGGTATTATTTTGCGATGCCGCAGAATGCAGAAGAACTGCTGGAACTGATTGAAACGGAGAAGGATGAAAACGGAAACTCAGATGGCTAAGATCAATATTGTTCTTCATGAACCGGAAATACCTGCCAATACGGGGAATATTGCAAGGACCTGCGCAGTAACCGGTGCAGCGCTCCATCTGATTCGCCCTCTGGGCTTCCTAACGGATGATAAAACGCTGAAAAGAGCAGGCCTGGACTACTGGGACAAGCTGGAAGTGTTTTATTATGACAGCATGGACGAGTTCATGAGTCTTCATCCGGATGCGGAGTTCTACTGTTTTTCAACGAAAGCGCCCCGCGTATACACAGAGCCGAAGTACGGGAAGAACTGCTTTCTGATTTTCGGAAAGGAAACGAAGGGTCTGCCGGAAAGCTTTTTGAGAGAAAACCTGGATCAATGTGTTCGGATTCCCATGAGGAACACGCTGAGGTCTTTGAATCTTTCCAATTCTGTAGCGATCAGTGTATATGAAGTCCTGCGCCAGTGGGAATTTGAAGGACTGCAGGCAGAAAGTGATTATCTGACATGATGGAGAACAGATATATCAGAAATCTCGGGGCACTGACGGAGGAGGAGCAGCAGACTCTGGCAGAAAAGAAAGTATTTGTTGCCGGATGCGGTGGCCTCGGAGGTAACATTCTGGACCAGCTGCTGCGCCTTGGATACGGCAGAATCAAAGCAGCCGACGGAGATGTATTCGAAGTATCCAATCTGAACCGCCAGCTTTTGAGCAGCCCCGAAGTCATCGGTCAATCCAAAGCGAAAACAGCAGAAGAGTACGCAAAAAGAATAAACCCGGATGTGGAGTTTCTGGCGGTGGACTGCTTCATTACAGAGGAAAACGTCGAGCAGATGATTTTCGGATATGACGCTGTGATTGATGCACTGGACAGCATTCCCGCAAGAAGAATCCTGAAAGCGGAATGCGATCGGCAGAGGATTCCGTTTATCCACGGAGCAATCGGGGCGTGGGTAGCACAGGCAGCCATCTCCATGCCGGGAGACGGTCTCCTGGATATACTCTATCCCAATGATGTAAAAAAAATAAAAAAAAGCAGCCTTTCTTTTACGGTGGCGTTGTGCGCATCCCTGCAGGTGTCCCTCTGTACGCAGCTGCTCTGCGGGAAGAACCCGGAAACAGGAAAAATATACTATATCGATTTGCAGGATATGGAACTCCTGTCTTTCGGTAAATAGAAAAAGTCGCGGAATATGCGACTTTTTCTTTTAATATAAACAGAATTAGTGTATAATGAGCCGACTCTGTTAACAAAGGGCAGGAATAATTATGATTTATCAAAATGCAAATATTTTTACCGGTGAAGGATTTGAAAAGGGAAGCTTTGCTGTAGAAGGCGGGAAGTTTTCTGCTGTGTTCTGCACCGGAGAAGAAGAGAACACGCGCGATCTGAACGGAGCATATGTAATTCCCGGATTGATTGATGTGCATAATCACGGGAACTCCGGAGAAGACCTGAGCGACGGAAATCTGGAAGGTCTTGTCAAAATGGGAAAGTATCTGGCGCAAAACGGAGTGACGAGTTTTGCTCCGGCTACGATGACTATGCCGTATGATATTTTGGCACAGGCATTTTCCTGTGCCAGACAGCTGAGAGATGACAGACCGTCCGGCTGTGCCAGACTGCTTGGCGTGCAGATGGAAGGTCCCTTCTTCTCGGAAAAGAAAAAGGGTGCACAGAATGCGGAATACCTGCGTCTGCCGGATTTCGAAGCTTTCAGGAAGCTGTATGAAGACTCCGATGGCGTGATCAAAATCGTCGACCTCGCTCCGGAACTGGAAGGAGCCAGGGCTTTCACGGAACAGGCAAAGAAATACTGCACGGTTTCCGTTGCGCATACGGATTCCGATTACGAGCATGCGAAGGAAGTTTTTGCATCCGGTGCTTCCCATCTTACACATCTTTACAATGCCATGCCGAGCATTCATCACAGAAACCCGGGTGTTATCGGGGCGGCAGCAGAGCGGGATGATGTAGTAGCAGAACTGATTTGTGACGGACTGCATGTTCACCCCAGTGCGGTGCGCCTTGCGTTCCGTATGTTCCCGGGCCGAATCTGCCTGATTTCCGATGCATTGCGCTGCACAGGCATGCCGAACGGCGTTTATCCCTTCGGCGGTCAGCCGATGACGCTGAAGAACGGCGAAGCCAGAATGCCGGACGGTGCCTTGGCCGGTTCCACGACGAATCTCTACCGCTGCATGTGCAATGCCGTCAGATTCGGAATTGACGTACCTACAGCAATCAACGCGGCAACGATTACTCCGGCAAAGGAAATCAGCTGTGAGGCTGTTGTCGGAAGTATTGAAAAAGGAAAGTATGCCGACTTTATTATCTGCGATGAAAATCTGGAGCGCAAAGAAGTTTTCATTGGCGGAGAAAAAATATGAAACAGCCGGCTGCGATTCATTGCCGGTCGGAAAGAGGAAAGTAATGAAGTTTCTGAATGTTGAAATACAAACGAAGAATCTGCCGGAATTGGACAACGGATTTATCCCCCTGAATCAGTTTAACAGGGAATTCCTGAAGACGGCGGATCAGCCGCTCGGAATAGCGGTGGAAAGAGCTTCCGGGGAGATGGCATCCTGTACAACAAGAATCCATGGAACTGCTGCGTTCAGAGAGGCAGATTGTTATTATGTGCGCAGATTGGTCAAGACGCTGTTGTGGATGAAGGGCGGTTTCAAGGTTTATGTCAGCGGCGACCGCAATATTTTTGAATATCTGAAGTCCAGCTTTTGCACCGGCGGCTGCCAGGAATTCGACTATGATTATTTCCCGGGGATTTATGAAAGACCGTTTGAAGTTGTCTATACTGACAGCTTGCCGGAGACAAAAGACTCCCCAAAGCCGGCCGGAGGACATCTGGACGGCTGCCGAATCGGATTTGATGCCGGCGGCAGTGACAGAAAGGTATCCGCTGTAATTGACGGCGAAACCGTGTATTCCGAAGAGGTCGTCTGGTTCCCCAAAACAAACAGCGACCCGGACTACCACTATGACGGAATTGTTGCGGCGCTGAAGTCAGCAGCAGAACATATGCCCCGGGTTGACGCTGTCGGTGTTTCTTCCGCCGGAATTTATATCAACGACAGAACCATGTCAGCTTCCCTTTTCATCAAGGTTCCGAAGGAACTCTACGATGAAAAGGTGAAGAATATTTACATCCGTGCGATTACGGATACGTTCGGAGATATCCCGTACTGCGTCTTCAATGACGGCGATGTTACTGCTCTGGCGGGCGCTATGAGCCTGGAGGATACCAATGTTCTGGGAATTGCCATGGGGACGAGCGAGGCAGGCGGCTTTGTAGATGAAAACGGTTATATTACAGGTTGGCTGAATGAGCTGGCATTCGTTCCCGTGGATGCGAATCCCGATGCTGCGCAGGATGACTGGTCAAAGGATATCGGCTGCGGCTCCCGTTATTTCTCACAGGATGCCGTAATTCGCCTGGCACCGCTGGCAGGAATCTCTCTGGAAGAAAGCCTTTCTCCGGCAGAGAAGCTGAAAGAAGTGCAGAAGCTGATGGAACAGGGTGACGAGAGAGCGAAAAAGGTGTTCCGCAGTATCGGAGTCTATCTGGCGCATGGTCTGGCCTATTATCATGATTTATATTCCTTCCGGAATGTGCTTCTGTTGGGCAGAGTGATGTCCGGAAAAGGCGGAGATACCGTTCTGGCAAAGTGTAAAGAGGTTCTGGAAGATGAATATCCCGAATTGAACGGGAAAATCAGCCTTTCCCTCCCCAATGAAAAGTTCCGCAGAGTGGGTCAGTCTGCAGCCGCGGCAAGCCTGCCGGAAATCAGAAAATAAGGAAATTATTATGGAAGATTCTATTGCAAGAAAACTGCAGCAGATTGGCAGAGCATTCAATCTGCCCTACCCGTTCTTTTCCTATGAGGAAATTCAGAACGGCAATGTCAACAGAACCTATAAGGTGAACTATATCGTGGATGACGGTACGGGCATGGCGGTCCTGAAGCCTTACCTGGTTCAAAAGATTAATTCCTACGCATTTCATAATCCTGATCAGCTCATGAGCAACATCGACAAGGTGACGGAATATATCCGGGCAAAGAGGCCGGACGAGGTATGTCTTCATTTCCACCATACGGAAGTAGACGGCGAGAGGAAAACTTACCTGAAGGAAGGCGACAGCTTCTGGAGAATCTATAGGTTCATCGATGCTGTTACCTATGATAAATGCGAGGATGAAGAAATCATCCGCAATGCAGGGGCCGCTTTCGGCGATTTTCAGACGGTTCTCAGTGATTTTGATGCGGCACAGCTGTATTATACAATTCCGGACTTTCATGATACGAGAAAGCGCTACGAAAAGCTGATTGCCGATATGCAGGAAGATCCGCAGGGCAGAGTTGCCGAAGTAAAAGAAGAGCTGGATTATCTGCTTTCCGTCCAGGATGAAGCCTGCCGGCTGACGGATCTCTTCAATGAAGGAAAGCTGCCGCTTCGCGTAACACATAATGATACGAAGATCAATAACGTGCTTTTCGATGCAGAAACGCTGAAACCGCTGGTTGTCATTGACTTGGATACGGTAATGCCGGGGCTGGTAGGCTCCGACTTCGGTGATGCCATCCGTTTCGTGGCGAACTTCAGCGAAGAGGACGAAGAAGACACAGAGAAGACGGGCGTGGACCTGAATTCCTTCTGGGCATTTGCCGACGGTTTTCTGAGTACAACGGCGAAAACATTGACGGAAACGGAAAAAGAAACGCTGGCACTCTCGTGCTTTGCCATTACCTGTGAACTGGCTACCCGATTCCTCGATGATTATATCCTGGGAGATCTTTACTTCAAGGTGAAGAAGCCGAACCACAACCTGATTCGTACCCGTTGCCAGATTGCACTGGCCAGGGATATGCAGCTCAAGATGAACGCAATGGAAGCAATCGTAAAGAGCTGCGTGGAGAAGTACAGCTGACTTCAGTTCTTAAGAATGAATAAAAGAATCAGACCGGTTATTCCGGTCTGATTCTTTTTTGTATCAGATTGTAGAACAACTGCCCCAGAATCCCGGCGGAGAGTGCTTCCCCTGCAGCAACGCCCAGCATAATCAGCCAGATTGTTGAGTCAATTCCGTAGGCATAATGAAGAATCCAGGGAATCACCAACGCATTGAGGAGAATCGGAGGGAGAGAGGCCAGATATCGATGCTTTCGAAGAAACCAGGTACAGACTGCCGCAAGCAGCGTGGCAAGACTCCCGAAAATTACATCCCAAACCATGGCCCCGGAAAGAACATTGGCGATGATACATCCGATGAATAGGCCGGGAATTGCCGCTGCGGTAAAACAGGGGAGAATACACAGTGCTTCCGAAAGCCTGACCTGGACAGGACCGGAGGAAAGACCGAGCACAGAGGCAATCAAAGTCAGAACAACATATAATGCCGCAATGATGGCGCCGCGGCTTATCACTTTGGATCTGAGATTCATATCCTCATGGTAGCAGATTCAAAAAGGAAAGTAAAGGGACGAGAATCGGAAAACGGCTTATCTGGCATTTACATATTCTGCCTCTGTGCAGGACACAAAGCCGGTTTCCGCATTCGGATTGTAGATTCCGTACCCTTCAAATTCTTCTGCCCCGCCTTCCAGATGGAGCCAGGGAATGAAACCTTCGGGAAGGTCCTTTACGGACACGTGGGGAAGATAAACGGTGAAACTGTCGGAATTCTCCAGTCCGTAAGGTTCCGCGGTTTTGACCTTCGTTCCGTAGGCATCATAGGTTTCCGTTCCGGGTGTCTCATACTCCAGGTCCAGCAGATCTATAGAGGAACTGTATCCGTCAATTTTGCGTACGTTCCCGAAAACGCCTTTGAATTCACAGACGGACATGGCGTTGTTTCCCATATCGCTGTCGGAAAACCTTCCTTCAAACGTGCCGTCATCATTGATTTTCAGAGCGGTTCGCCAGGCACCGACGCCGCTGCAGAAAATATAATATTTCGGAATCTGCGTGAAAAACCCTGTGGAGTGAATCGTAGCAAGACCGGTCTGCACTTCTCCGTTGGCATCTGCAAACACAGCACTTACGCGAAAGCCGTCCATTCCGACGGGAACATTTTTAATTTTCAGTGTTTCCGTTGTTTCCCCTTCCAGCTCTACGGCAGGGAAAGCGGCAGAGAGTGCCTTTGCGTCATAGCTGTGTACCTGCGTCGAATCCGTAATTACCCAACGGACAGAATCGGCTCCGGTTGCCCTGGCAATAAAAATGGCACTGCTTCCTTCGGTAAGATGCTCGTCGGTCGGCTGCTTGTCGATTATGACCTGGCAGGGAAGCGGTTCTGCAGGGACAGCTTCCGGTTCCGGGGTTTCCATGTCGGAGGGAACCGCTGTTACAACCGGGGCAGAGGGAAGCGAGAGATCCTGAGAGGGGGCTTGTTTTGACCCGCAGGAACAAAGCAGAAAGAGTGCGAGAGAGGATAGTACAACAGCAGTTTTTTTCATGGCGGTTCTCCGAATATTTATAGTCAGTGAATATAAATTAGCACAGCGCCAGAAATTATGTCAACCCATATTTCGGCGAAAATCACCGCTTTTGAAAATATATTTTTACGGTGGGGCAGAGAGAAAGAAATCCGGCAGCAAACCGGGAGAAAGTGGTAAAAAAGACCGGGCTTCTGGGAAGCCCGGACAGCAGTAATATCGATTAGTTGGTATATATTATTCCATGACGGCAACGACGCGGCACGGCAAACCGTTGGCGCCCTTGAAGTTGGGCCAGGAAGCGCACAGAACTGCGCCGACCGGCGGAAGCTCGTCCAGATGACAGAGAAGCTCAATCTGAATCTTATCGTGTGCCAGGACGTACCGTTCACAGGCCAGATCTCCCTGACGGGCACATTCGGCAGAACCGTCCGTGTCCAAGGTTTCATGACCGTTGGCAGCAGCATTGCGCACTTCATAGATATAGCGGATGGCCTCCAGCGACCAGCCGGGGAAATTCTCACTTCCGTCTTCGGCAATTCCGGACATGGCATTCATATCCGGCCATTTTTTTGACCAGTCGGTCCGGAGAGCCACAAATGCACCTTCCGGAATCTCACCGTATTTCGCTTCCCATTTCTTCAGATCCTCGGCGGTTACGCAATAGGTGGGATCATTCGCAACTTTATCAGTTATGTCAACTACACAAAGCGGAAAAACAGCATCCTTGATACAGAAAGATTCGGCTGTTTTTGCTCCCTGAACGAAATGCGCCGGGAAATCGATATGTGTTCCAAACTGGCCGGGGAATTTGAATGACTGAATCTGGCACTCCAGCATCGGATTGCCCCAATCGAATACGACGCTTCCGAGCTCCGCTGTTCCCTCGGGAATACCGCTCCAGTAAGGGCTGCTGTTATCCATCAGATGAGAAAGCTCAACCCAGCGAAGCTTCTTTGCATCTTCCAAAGCTGTCCAAAGCTTATTCATAGCGTTTACTCTCACTTTCTTTGTGACGTCAGTGATGACAGAATTCAGAATCCCGAAGGGAAATACTTGACCGAAAATTCCGCAAGGGATACTATGAACATAATATATTAGGATGCTTCCTTTTTCAAGCTGATTTCTCGGAGGGGTAAATGAAACAATCGTTAAAAGAGATTCTTCTGCGGGTCCTGATTCTTCTGATCGGGCTTACGATAGCGCATTTCGGAGTTACGCTGTTCCTTCTTGCCGATTTGGGAGCAGATCCCTTCAATGTTCTGATTCAGGGTCTGTTTCGCACCCTGCAGAAAGGAATATCCTCCCCGCTGCTTACGCACGGAAATACGCACATGGCTGTCTGTTTTCTGATTATTCTGGTACTTTTGGCTGTGGACAGAAACTATGTGAAAATCGGGACGATTATCTGCATGTTCTGCGGCGGCCCGATTATTGACCTGTTTACGATAGTATTGAACCCGGTCTTTGAAGCAATGCCGCAGCTCTGGTTCAAAGTGCTGATGCTGGCGGCAGGCTGCGTTATTCTGGCATTCGGCATGACGATTGTTATCAAGTCTGACGCCGGGACCGGCCCGAATGATCTTGTGGCGGTGGTAATCAGTGACCGCCTGAAAAAGAAGTTCAGCATTGTCCGTGTGGTTGTGGACTTTTCTTTTGTTCTGGCAGGTTTTCTTCTCGGAGGGACGTTCGGTATCGGCACGGTCATCTGCGCATTCCTCGTTGGCCCCGTGGCAGGCTTCTTTCTTCCGAGGAATGAAAAGCTGATCAACCGGCTGATTGCCGGGATTCTGGAAAAGTAATCATATATTGATAGAATATCAGCCTATGGGTGCAAATTCAAGGTTATGGGTGCAATTTAATACTCGTGGGTGCAAATGAAGGTGTATGGGTGCAGACCTATTTTTATAGCAAAAATCCGCAGTCAAACCGGCTGCGGACTTTTCACTTTCTGTAGATATTATCCTTAAATATTTAATTCACAGCTATCATTATAAGTTTTTTTATATCTTCTGTTTTCAACACCTTGCCCATCGAAACGACCTGCTCATTGATAACGAGAGCTGGCATTGACATCACACCGTATTCCATGACCTTTTGCAGGGCGGTGATGTATTCGACCTCAATATTGAGTCCGATAGCCTTTACTGCTTCCTGTGTGTTCTCATAAAGAGCGTGGCAGTTTTTGCAGCCGGAGCCGAGAACCTTGATGCAACAGATGCCGTCAACCTTTTCGCCACAGCAAGTGGACGATGCAGCAGTTTCTTTGACTTCGGCAGTATCACAGCCACAACCGCAGGAGCAACCGCACTCGGCTTCTTTCTTTTCTTCTTTCTTCTTTCCGAACAGTGACATACTAGTTTCCTCCTTATAAAATTAAAAATTGAATTGCATTGAAAAGATATCCCACAAGGATGATTCCGACTGTGCAGATGGCAATGAATATGCCGAGCAGCTTCGCCTTTACAGCTTTGCGGAGCATAATCATCGATGGCAGGGACAGAGTCGTAACACCCATCATAAACGACAGAACAACGCCGAGCCGTGCTCCCTTGGCAAGTAACGCCTCCGCAATCGGGATTGTTCCGAAAATATCCGCATACATCGGAACACCGGCTA
>JAZLHH010000110.1:0-7616 GCA_045616745.1 Candidatus Limivicinus sp.
CAGCGACATCCACGGATCGTCCGTGTGGAACATCAGATGATGCTCAAGCGGTATTTGAATATCTGGGTATTCTTGTGACTGGAAACGATTATAGAAAGGATAAGAATCCGGTAGCAAAGCGGGATAAGCATGTTTCGGTTCAGGATGGTCTTGAAATGCTTACGATCAACGGTGCATGGATGGTTGAGCTCGAGCATGAGCGCGGAAGCATTGAGGTTGGGAAATACGCAGATTTCCTGATTGCGGATGCAAGTCCGTTTGAGGTTGACTCGAAGCAGATATGCAAAATCAAGTTGCTGGAAACGTATTTTGAGGGTCGGCAGGTTTATCACTGCTAGCCAAAACAGGAGGCAAAGATAATGAGAAAATGGATTATCGCCGATGAGTACATCTGCGCCTTTCTCAGCGCCATGGGCTATGGATTCGGCTATTCGATTCCGTATATTTTCGGTGCTCCCGGATGGCTGTGCCTGGCGATCTGCCTGCCCTGCGGCCTGCTGCTGGAGCAGCTTGCAATCAAGATTATATACAGCCGTTATGCTCAGGAGAAAAAATCCAGAAAGCTGCTGATTTTTACGGGCTTCATTCTCTTTTTTCTGATCGGGAACTTCGTCTCAGTGAAAATCTTTGAGGAACCCCTGGTCGGAAATCTGGTGGAAGAATTCGGTTACGTCCTCCTTTTTGAGGTCGTCGGCTTTGGCATATATATGCTCCGCCATCATTACCGGAAGACCAGAGTGAAGGAGAAATACGGAAACGGGGAAGAAGGGTTCCGCCTCGACCGGGATGAGAAGGACTATATCAAAAGTCTGAACCGAAGGAATGGGAAGATTACCGGCGAATTTGACGAGTCTCTGGCCGTGAAAACAAGAACCGGCATATATGTCGGTGAAAAAAGGAAGGATGTGCTGTCCTTTACCGGTATTCCTTTTGCACAGGCACCGGTCGGACCGCTCCGCTGGAAAGCCCCGGAGGCTCTGCCGGACAGTGACGAGGTCCGGGAAGCCAGGTATTTCGGCCCGTCAGCCATTCAGGTCGATTACGAGGGGAACCCCCTGCGTTCTCATTTGCAGAGCGAGGACTGTCTCTATCTGAACGTCTGCACAGCCGATACCGCTCCCGATGAGAAAAAGCCGGTTGTTGTTTACTTCCACGGCGGTGATTTTTCCTTCGGCGGGTCTGCCGATCCGCTCTGGGATGTACAGGACTTCGTAAAAGAGATGCCGGATGTGATTGCGGTCAGCTTCAATTACCGGCTGGGGCTTCTCGGATTCATGGATTTCTCCGCAGTACCCGGTGGTGAAAGCTATGCGGATTCCTGCAATCTCGGATTGCTGGACCAGCTGGCAGCCCTTGCGTGGGTGAAGGAAAACATTGCCGGTTTCGGAGGTGATCCGAATCGGATTACGGTCATAGGGGACGGCGCCGGCGGTATTTCCATCAGTCTTCTGGCAGCCGGTGAGCGTGCCGGAGGACTGTTTCAGAATGCAATTATTTTCTCCGGCAATCCTTTGAGTGCCGAACTGTTTGCGGATGACAGCAAAAAGGCGGCGGAGCTGCTGCTGAAGTCTGCCAATGTGTCTGACATGGCGGGGCTCCTTGCCCTGACGGAAAAAGAACTGCGCTCCCTGTCGCAGAAGCTCAAGGCCTGTGTGACGGTGCCGCGATGTGACGGAGAGCTGATTCCTGCCGATGTTTACGAGGCATACCGAAGCGGTGCCGCAAGAAATGTGTCGTTTGTTCTGTGCGCATCCAGAGACAATGCGGGTGTCTACAGTTCATCCGTAGGACGCGGTTTCGCCGAGCGGCTGATTTCGGAAACTGTCGGAAGAATTATTGACCGGCAGAAACCGGAGAAGGCGGAAAAACTGAAGAAGCTGGTTTATGACGAGACGGAACGGATTGGGAAAGCAAAAGCGGAAGCGGCATTCCTGAATCTGTGGGCGGAACAGGTCAGCTTGCTGAAGCTTTCTTCTGCAATGATTTCCGGAGGCAGTTCCGTCCGTATGATGTTCTGGGATGTCGAGGCGACCATTAGAGACCTGGGGACCGGCAGCGTGAATGCCGTCAGTTCCTTACTCGGCAATCAGGACTCTGCAGTTGCTTACGGAAGCGTAGTAAACGACAGCATCCGCGCGGTTATGCAGACGCTGATTCTGAAAGTGATTCAAAGCGAAGACCCGTCACTTTATACCAACGAGGTTGACGGGATTGACGAAATCCGCTGGGAACCCTATCCGAGCATTCTCTCCGTCAAAGACGACGGAGTGACGGTTCGGTCCCTTGAGGAAACGCTTCCGGATGCAAAAAAACTTTTATCATGAAAGGATTATACAGAAGGGCGGGGAATTCCCGCCCTTTTTGCACATTTTCCGCCACAAATATGTTTGACAAAATACCGCAAATGTATTCGATGCAGATTGACTTAACATGCTGTTTCGTGCAAATATCGATTTTTGGAAATTCTTGCCAATTTCGGTTGAAACCTGTGCTGAAATCTGTTAAATTTTATAGTGTATATACAGATTGAATCCATTCGCAGTCAAATTACATGGAAGCAAAAAGAGGGTTGACCGGAATGAATGAAAGATCGACAATCCTGCAGACAGACAGACAGACAGACAGACAGACAGACAGACAGACAGACAGACAGACAGACCTGTGTGACCTTTCAGACAGGAAAGGTGTTCATGCCATGGAAAAATTAGGCGCAATAGCATTATCTTCGGATATATTTGAAAAGGCGAATATAGGTCTCTGGGCCTTTGAACTGGATGAAGGCAGTGAGCCGAGAATGTATGCAGACGATACTATGCGCAAGCTGATCGGGCTGAAGCATCAGGTGTCGCCGGAAGAGACTTATCACGCCTGGTACGACCATATTGACCCGGAGCATTATGATGAAGTAGCCGCCTCCGTGGAAAAGATGACCGCCGGCGTTCACGCAGAAGTGCAGTACCCCTGGCATCATCCCAACGGTGATATCTGGATTGTTCGCTGCGGCGGCGTCAGGAATTATGCCTATACGAAGGGCATCCGCATTGAGGGCACGCACCAGAATGTGACGGATGTTGCCCACTTCCAGAAGGCAAAGCTGGGTACGATCGCCCTTGACAGAGATATCCTTACCAAGGCAAATATCGGCCTGTGGGCCTTTGAACTGGACGAAGGCAGTGCTCCGAGAATGTATGCCGATGACGCCATGCTGAAGCTGATTGGCCTTGATCATCAGATTTCCCCGGAAGAGACGTATCATGCCTGGTACGACCATATTGACCCGGAGCATTACGGCGAAGTGACCGAAGCCGTGGAAAAGATGACCGCCGGTGTGCATGCGGAGGTACAGTATCCCTGGCATCATCCCAACGGTGAAGTCTGGACGGTCCGCTGCGGCGGTGTGCGTAACTTCGCCTATACGAAAGGCATCCGCATAGAGGGCACGCACCAGAATGTAACGGACATTGCTCACTTCGAAAAGGAAACCATTGAAAAGCTGAGCACTGTCGTTGAGGCGCTGGGTGAAGACTTCGGTTATGTCGCTCACATCAATCCAAAGACGAAAGAAGTAACCATCTATCGGGAAGAACCGGATATTACTGCGCTGCTGTCAGGCTGGAATCAGGCCGATTCCTATGAGAAGCGAATGGATGTAATTGGAAATGAGCTCGTACATCCCGATGACAGAGAGCTTTTTGCGGAGAAGTCTGCACTTTCAAATCTTGCGGCAGAGCTGACGCAGGCCTCTGTGTACTATTTCAACTTCAGAATCCTGAGCAGAGGGAAAACGGAATATTATCAGGCAAAGTATGTTCTCGTAGATATTGGCGGCGATAAAAGCGTTGTCATGGGGTATCGAAGCGTCGATGCACAGACAAGGCAGCAGCTGGCATATCAGGCGGAGCTGAGCGAAGCCAAGGAAAAGGCAGACGCCGCCAACAAGGCAAAGACGGCGTTCCTCTTCAATATGTCTCACGATATCCGCACGCCTATGAATGCCATTATCGGATTTACTGAGATGGCACAGAAGCATATGGACGATCCGGAAAAGGTAGAGGACTGCCTGACGAAGGTCCATTCCTCCGGCCGGCATCTCCTGAGCCTGATCAATGATATTCTGGACATGGCCAGAATTGAATCCGGCAAGGTGCACATCGAGGAAAGGGTAATCAACATCCGGGAAGCGGGCAAGCCGGCAATGGCCATAGCATCCGAGAGCGCAAAGGAAAGAGGCATTGCGCTGACGCTCCATTTCGATTCCGTGGGTGACGGGTATATCTACGGGGATGCGCTTAAAATCAACCAGATTGCTCTGAATATCATATCGAATGCCATTAAGTATACAGACCCGGGCGGGAAAGTGGATGTCAGCGTGCTCGAAGTTCCGAATGACGATCCGGACAGGCTGGTTTGCGACCTGATTGTAGAAGATACCGGAATCGGCATGTCAAGGGAGTTCCTTGAAAAAGTCTTTGATCCCTTTGAGCGTTCAGCCAGCTCCACAGAAAGCGGCATACAGGGTACCGGTCTCGGAATGGCAATCACGAAAAAGCTGGTTGAAGAGATGGACGGCCAGATCCGGGTGGAAAGCACGCTCGGCGTCGGAACGAAGGTTACGGTAAGATTCAGCTTCCGGCGTGCGCATGACGGCGCTGCTGCCGGCAAGCAGAAAGGCACGGCAGAGAACACAGTAATTCTCAGAGGAAAAAAGATCCTGCTGGTGGAAGACAATGAGCTGAACCGTGAAATCGCAACGGATATTCTGGAAGAAGAGGGAATTGCCGTTGATTTTGCAGAGGACGGAGACGTCGCAGTTGAGAAGATGCGCAATGCGAAAGAAGGTCAGTATGACCTGATTCTCATGGATATTCAGATGCCGAGAATGAACGGCTATGATGCGACAAGAGCAATCAGAAGTCTCCCCGATGCATATGCCTCCGGGATTCCCGTCATCGCTATGACGGCAAACGCGTTTGAAGAAGATAAGCAGAATGCGGTCAATGCGGGAATGAACGGGCATATTGCCAAGCCGATTGATGTGCCGAAGCTGCTTGCCACGCTGTCAGAGCTGCTCGGCTGAGCATTGGAAAGAAGAGGGCGGGAATTCCCGCCCTGTTTCTTCCGTCAGATGCTGAAAAAGGGGTAACATTTTCGTCGTTAGCGTGTATAATAAAGATAAAGGCAAAATCACTAAAAATTTGGAGGTAATTTTATGGAGTATACAATTCATGGCGAGAGCATGCCGGCAGTGATCTGCCGTCTCAATGCAGGAGAAAAGATGATAACGGAGAGGGGATCTATGGCATGGATGACCCCGAATATGGAAATGGAAACCACGGCAGGCGGTTTCGGTAAAGCACTTGGCAGAATGTTTTCCAATGAGAGTATCTTCCAGAATATCTACACCGCAGCCGGCGGACCGGGAGAAATTGCTTTTGCAAGTTCTTTCCCCGGGTCTATCGCAGCAATCGATATTACCCCGGATAAGCCCGTTATTGCTCAGAAGTCGGCTTTTCTTGCGGCCACGGAAGGGATTGAGCTTTCCGTTTTCTTCCAGAAAAAAGGAATGTCAGGATTTTTCGCAGGAGAAGGATTCATCATGCAGAAAATCAGCGGAAAGGGCACGGTGTTTCTGGAAATTGACGGTTCTGCCAAATCATATGATCTGGCAGCAGGAGAGCAGATGGTCGTCGATACCGGTAATCTTGCTTTCGCAGAAAGCACGGTTCAGATTGATGTTCAGAGCGTAAAAGGTGCAAAAAATGTGCTTTTCGGGGGAGAAGGTCTGTTCAATACGGTTCTGACCGGACCTGGAAAAATTGTTCTGCAAACGATGCCGCTTTCCAATCTGGTTGCGCTCATTGCTTCAAAGATTCCTTCCGGAAACAAGTAAGCTTCTGCAGGGAGAAGCGAAAATGCTGTCGGGGGACGGAAGCTTGCCAAAACTGCTCCGAATATGAAAAACAGAAAAATCTTTAAGAAAACATTATGTTTTGTCTGGCCGCGGGTCCCTTTCGGTATTGCGGGCGGATTTGTATTAGTATGCTTTCCTTATGTCGCCGTGAGACTTACGGAGAAGATGGAAGGCATATTCCCGCAGTTTCTGATTGCTGCCATGAGTGCTGCCGGTATACTGCTTGCGAAAAGTATTATATCCTACGGGAAAAAGCGGGCGACGATGGCCCAGATTTCCATGACGGCAAGAGCTGTGGTTTACGGTGTGCTTCCCGCCAATGTGAAACAGGAAGGCTACCGGGTGTCAAAATACCATTTTGATAACATTACGGTCGGCGATATTTCAAAGCGGGCTTTCAGAACGGTATATGAGGATTTTATAAAAAAAGACAGAAAGCCTGCATCCGGCGAAGATCGGGGCAGTACGCTTTTTTCGGAACTGAAAACTTTTGCGGAGATGTTTGTTCTCAATGTTTTGCCGTATGTCGGCGAGTGTGTTTTGGCGTGGGAATTTGCATACCCCGGAACAACATTCGAAGAGAGCATATGTGACTCGGCAGAGGTGCTGATAAACAACTGGCTCAGAATGACGCTTCTTATTCTGACAGAAATCATACGGATGATAGCAAAGGTCATTCTGGTGATTATTATTTCCGGAACGATTTTTGTGCTTCTCGCCGGTCTTTTTTATTCTTTGAATAACGAAGTAGATGTATTCACCGGGTTAACAGACTTCTTTTCAAATCCGAATGTTTTTGACGAATCGTTCTTGCTGATGCTTCCCGAATATCTGTCAGCCGTGGCAGCCATTCCTTTCTTTCGCTCCTCCTCCCGTATAAGAGTGTTCAGAGCCTTTTTTAAAGCGGCGGACAGAAGACCGCCGAAAGGCAGGTTTTTCGCTGAACTGGGAAATGCGGTCAGGAGGCTGAAGGGGGAGGAGAACTGAGAGGGAAGACAGCCCCCTGCGTCTGTGCACTCTGTTTCTTTCCGTCAGATTTTGGCTCGCGGTGGTTGGTTTTTAGTTCGTGGAAGGTTTTTGGTTGTTGGTTCGTGGAAGCTTCGGTGAGTATGTAAAGGCTCCACCTGGAAGGGGGAGCTGTCAGCGAAGCTGACTGAGGGGGTTGACAGATGGACAGAAAATACAATAAATCACTGATTCCCAATGCCAAATCTCTTCGCCGTAACATGACAAAAGAAGAGCGCCACCTCTGGTATGACTACAGCCGCTGAAAGCGGCAGCTGTCTCGCTTCGGCTCGGTCACCTCGCGGGTCTTGAATGCCACCGGCATTCAATTCAATACCGCTCGGCCGCTTCGCTACCTTGCAACAAGGGGAGCCTCGGAGACCGTTGACAAGTAAAGCGCCTGTTTGTTTAACAACTGATGTTGCAGAAGCAATGGATCAGGAGTTGTTTGAGTACTATATTTCAGAATTTGGAGCGTTGCCGCTGCCTCCTGTCAATAATCCTTACAGGTTTATGCTTTCAGATGACATGACTTCGAAGTTAAGGGAGATTTATACATATGAATGGACAGATGATGAAATCTAAAAGTCAGATTGTTGAGGAATACATCAAAAGAGTTAATCCTTATGAAGAGCCGAAGCCTATTGCATTTGACCTGAGAGGTTATGCAAGATACGTTGCTGAAAATGGTATGAAGGCT
>JAZLHH010000111.1:0-74136 GCA_045616745.1 Candidatus Limivicinus sp.
AAAACTGCATCATTAGCCGACGTAGTCGGCGACATCATTTCATCGGAGATGAAACATCATTGAGAGCGAAGCGAACAACATCATTTCTTCTTCTCCACCCGGGGAAGGCAATGGTAGAATTTTTTGGCAGACCCGAAGGGCAAAAATAAACAAAACCAAAGCAAAGCAACCATTGTCAGTTCGCAGAAGCCGCAGTTGGCAGAGGCTTTTCTACGAACCTTTTCCGAACTAACAACCAATTCCTCTGCGAACTTTTTTCGTGATGTGGAGCTTGCGACGACGAAGGGCGTGTAGGGTGCGGCCGACGTTCCGTCTCATATTTCCATTTATTCAGAAAATGTAGCGTTTCTCCTTTTTTTGCGTATAATGATACATAACAGAGAAAATCTTGTGAAAGGATGAAAAAGAAATGAAAACGAAAGAAGAACTGAACGCCCTGAAAGAGGAAGTAGAAACCCTGAACAAAAAGCTTGCGGACCTGACGGAGGAAGAATTGGAGCAGGTCACCGGTGGTGAAGGCGAAAACGGTATGAACTGGCCCATAGTGGAAGAGGGAGACCGTCTCTTCGATTGCTACGGTCGCGAGCACATGTGCATTTTACATTACACCATAGAGGATCGTTTTGGCCACTGGTGGACGCACATAACCGGTGTCTGCTCGAAATGCGGTGCCTATAACGATTACTACATGACGTAAGCGACGGAAAACGGAAACGGTTCCGCTGCACATATTCTGAAAAATTATCCACCCGCTATATGTGTGCGGGTGGATAATTTTTATCAGTTCAGAATGTCGGAGAGAGTGCGGAGAAGCTTGGGGACGTCAACAGGTTTGGCCAGATGGCCGTTCATGCCGGCGTCGATGGCATTCTGCTTGTCTTCCTCAAAGGCATTGGCCGTCATTGCCACAATGGGAATGGAGGCCCGGCGTTGATCGGGCAGGGCGCGAATGGCCATGGTCGCCATATAGCCGTTCATCCGCGGCATCTGGATGTCCATGAGGATCAGGTCGTACTGACCGGGAGAGGCATTGCGCATTTTTTCCACGGCAATATCGCCGTCTTCTGCCGTATCGACGATGACGCCCGCATCGGAAAGAATATCGACGGCAATTTCCCGGTTCAGCTCGTTGTCTTCTGCCAGGAGTATTTTTTTGCCCTGCAGCGCAGAAGTGTCCGTCAGCTCGGTTGAAGCACTCTGCAGTGCCGCGGCATCTTCTGCGGCTTCCATTTCCAGATGCACCGTAACCTTTGTTCCTTCGCCGAGCCGGCTCTCGATGGCGATGGTTCCGCCCAGCAGATCCACCAGCTTCTTCGTGATTGCCATGCCGAGTCCCGTGCCCTGGACGCCGGAAACCGTGGAAGTCCGCTCTCGGGAGAATTCTTCATAGATATGCTTCAGATATTCCTCGGACATTCCGACACCGTTGTCTTCAATGATAAAGTCATAGCCGTAACCGTGTTTCCGGCCTGCCGGCGTTTCCCGGACGGAAAACCGGATGGTGCCGCCTTCGGGCGTGTATTTTACGGCATTGCTGAGAATATTCGTCAGGATCCTGTCCGTGTGAAGCCGGTCGGCCAGAACCGAAGAATGGGTAACTTCGCTGAAATCGGCTTCTATGTTCAGAGGCTTCTGCACAGAGCCCCGGATGATTTCCGTCAGATCGGCCGCGGCTTCCCGAATGTCCGCAGGCTCGTATTCGCATCGCACCGAACCGGATTCAATTCTTGCCATATCCAGAACGTCGTTGATCAGAGAAAGAAGCTGCCGGCTGCCGACGCTGATTTTATTCAGACTGTTTCTGACCGTCTCCTGATCATCAATATGGGAAAGCGCAATATTGTTGAATCCGATAATGGCATTCATTGGCGTCCGGATATCGTGAGACATATTGAACAGGAAGGCAGTTTTCGCACGGTCTGCCGCCTGAGCCTGTTCCTTTGCCAGTTCCAGTTCTGCACGGGAGGCTTCTATAATCTCATTCTGCCGCCGGATTTCTTCCAGGTCTTTGCTCAGCTTCCGGGAGAAAACGGATCGCCGGACAGCATAGGCAATGACTGCGGCAATGAACAGCAGAAGGAGGACGACGGCCGGCATGTTTTCCATGAGGAATTCCTTCGCGGTATCAGCCCTGGTCTTGCCGGCGGTATTGCGCAGCTCCATGCTGTTTCGCTCCGCCTGGTCAATCAGGTGATAGCCCCGGTTCATGAGCATAATCAGCTCGTGATTCTGCTCGAGAGCGGCAAAGCAGACCTCGCAGGGTTCACTCAGGGGGGCGATGCGGAACCTTCTCGTATCTCCGTGAATGGCATCCTGCAGCGCATAAATGTGAGCTGCGGCGGCATCGGCTTCTCCGGCGGCCACGGCAGCTACCAGGGCATCCACGGAATCAAGGGAAATGATTTCGGCATTCGGGAACTTCTCTTTGGCATAGACGAGACCCGGCCGTTTTCCGCCGGTTGCCACGGAATGGACCGTTCCCGAAGGATGGGTTGACAGCGTCAGCAGACCCATGGGAATATTGACGATGGTTTCCGAGATGGCAAGGCCGTTTCCGGCTGCTTCCGCATAGCTGCGGTATTCCGGGCAGATCAGGTCCAGCTCTCCGCTTTTCAGCGCTGTTCTGAGCGCATCCAGCGAGTCGTAAAGCGCCCATTCCACACGCAGTTTATCCGCAGAGCAGTTTTTGAGAATCAGCTTTGACAGTTCCACATAGGTCCCGACAACAGCGCCTGTTTCATCCTGATAGGCATAGGGAACGTCATTCTCCAGAGCGCCGATCCGCAGGACCTCATGACCTTCCACCCAGGCTTTCTCCTCCTCGGAGAGCTGACGGGAAGACAGAGAATCATTCAGATACTTCTGGCGGAGATTGGAAATCAGGAAGGGACTGACGTCGTCCATCAGGCCGACGGCACAGTCGATATCCCGAAGAATGTCTGCCCGATCCTTTGCAACGGCAAAATACACATTGTTCATTCCGACTTCAAACAACGTTACGAAGTTTTCGTCCGGCGCCGTGTTGTTGATATTCAGAATATAGTCCGCTTTTCCGTCCCGGAGGGCATCCCAGGCTTCATCAAAACCGTTGCAGTAAACCTTGGTCATTTCCACATGATTCTCTTTGACCCAGACGTCAAAGAACTGTTCCTCCAGGGCACCTCTGACCGTGGCAAGCCGCTTTCCGTTCAGAACGGCGGGAACGGCTTCCCCGGGGACAGCCGTGCCGCGCAGTGTGGAGATGTAATAGTGTTCCTCGTTCAGTACAAAATCATGAAACAGAACCTGCTGCCGCCGCTCTTCCGTGGCGATAATATTGGGAAGAATATCAATTCTGCCATCAGCCAGCTGCCGGTACAGGTCACTGAAATCACCGTAAACATATTCTATATCCCAGTGATTATAGGCGGCAATCTCGCAGAGCAGCTCATAGGTAAAGCCGGACTGCAAGGAGCCGTCCGCTCCGCCTTCCATGAAGTTTTCCATGGTGAAGTACCCCACACGCACATGCTTTTCCGGCAGTTCCGCATCCGCGAAAGCAGGGGCAGGAAGACAGCTGACAAGCAGGGAAACGGCAATCAGCAGCAATATAGTTCTTGCGTTTCGTTTCATTTTCTCAGACCTTTCCTGTTTCTGATTCGGGGGAGGGATGCTTAAACAAGCTCCTTCATGGTCCCAAAGAGGACATTCACATCAATGGGCTTTGCCACGTGGGCATTCATTCCCATGGAGAGAGATTTCTGAATGTCTTCTTCGAAAGCGTTTGCCGAAAGCGCAATAATCGTCAGTTCCGCTCCGCCCGGCATTTCGCGGATGGCCTTCGTGGCCTGATAACCGTCCATGACCGGCATCTGAATATCCATCAGAACGAAGTCGTAATAATCCGTGCCTTTTTCTTCCACTGCCTTCACGGCAAACGCGCCGTCTTCCGCAGTTTCCACAAGGAGTCCGGCTTCTTCGAGAATTTCGGCGGCAATTTCCCGGTTCATTTCGTTGTCCTCCACCAGGAGGACTTTTTTGTTTTCAAGGCTGAACTCTTTTTCGCTGATCTCCGGCAGCCGGTTCTCTTCCTCGAATTTCCGGACAGCCTCTTCATCCATGACGCGCAGCGGGACTTCCACGGTAAAGACGGAACCCGCATCCTGTTTGCTTTTGACACTGACGGTGCCGCCGGCAAGGTCAACGATTCTTTTTACGATGGACAGTCCGAGTCCGGCACCCTGCTGTCTGGAAACCGTGGACGTTTTTTCTCTGGAGAATGCTTCAAACAGATGCTGCTGGAACTCCTCGCTCATGCCGATGCCGTTATCTTCGACTTCAAAACGGAAGACGGTCTTTTCATCGGACACAGGGCTGATCTGATCCACCCGGAACCGCACCCTGCCGCCGTCAGGCGTGTATTTGACGGCATTGCTCGTCAGATTGATCAGCACCTCGTTCAGGTGAAGCTCATCTATGTATACATACGGGCTGGCAAGTTCGCCCACTTCGGTCCGGAAATCAATGCTCTTCGGAACAGCCAGAGAAGCGGTCATCTGATTCACCCCGGCAATCAGCCTGCGGATGTCCGCCGGCTCGTTCGTAATTTCCAGCTTATCCGATTCGATGCGGCTCATCTCAAGAATGTCGTTGATCAGATTCAGCAGGTGTCCGCCGGCAATTTTGATTTTTTCCAGACTGCTGTCCACTCTGGCAGGATCATCACGGTGCTTGATGGCGGAATCCGTATAACCGAGAATGGCATTCATCGGCGTGCGGATGTCATGGGACATATTGAAGAGGAATGCGGTTTTTGCCCGGTTTGCAGCCTCTGCCGCATATCTGGCGTCCTCCAGCTCCTGACGGTCCTGCAGCTCTTTCCGGACTTCGCTGTCCACATTCTTCATACCGGCAATGAAGCCTGCCGGATTTCCGGCCTCGTCCCGGAGCGGGATGAAGCACAGCTGATAATAGATGAAGTCTCCGCCCTTTCTGACAATGCGGAAAGTCACCGCATTGATCCGGTCTTCCGCGATTGCCTGAAGAATGACCTCTCTTCTGGTTTCCGCATAGAAGTGCTCCCTGTCATCCGGGTGCACGAAGCGAAGGAACAGATCCAGCTTTCTGCTGTAGAACTCTTCCTTTGCGGTTTCTTCATCAATCAGCGCGGCCAGGTCATCCGTCAGACGGCTGTGAAGCACCACCCTGTCCTGATACTTGTTGCCTTCCTTGATATCAATGATGGCAATACTGTCATACTCCGTGGCAAGAGCGTGCAAATAGGCATCTTCCCGCGCTTTCTGCGCAACCATGGAGGAGATATCCTTTACGTTTGTATAGGCAATGACATCTCCGTCCTGATTGCGGATCATGGCAACGCTGCGGCGCAGCCAGGCATCCCGGCCGGAAAGCGTCAGCGATTCATAGTCAAAGGTAACCTCGGTTGTCCCCAGTCGGAACGCCTCCAGGAGCCGGGCGGGGTCCATACTGTTCAGATATTCCTCATGATTTGCAGTGACATACTTCTCGCTGCAGACCTTCAGGTACTGACTGTAGCTGCAGGGGAGCTCCAGACCCAGCATGTCCCGGAACGGAATTTCACTGCCTTGATCGTCCTTCCAGACACCGTAATAGAGCGCATCATTGCTCAGATTGGCTTCGAAGGAAATCAGGGCATCGGAAAGAATGGCCTGCTTGTAGCTGGAAAGCTGACCGGCGGCTTCATCCTGTTCATCTCCCACAACGTACACGTGGAGAACACAGCTGCCGAGAAGGCAGCCCAGAGCATAGAAGGGGAGCAGAGGATACTTCTCCTGGAACAATATGGCAATCAGCATAATCAGGCTGAAGAAGAAAATCGCCAGATGGCGTTTCCGGTGGGCGCCCTCCGTTTTCAGCGCCTCCAGCAGGGTCATCAGGCTGGAAAATCCGAACATGGCGACCTGCACCCACAGGGCAATGTAGCGAATCGGGCCGGCGATATAGGCATCGCTCTCGTCAAACCAGAAGAAGCAGGGGAGGAAGAAGTTGACGGCCAGAGAGATGATTTCCAGAACGAGAAAGCTCTTGCCGAACCAGTCGAAGAAGCGGGCTTTCCAGCCCTCCATTCCGAGATACTCCACGAAGTACTGATAGAAGCACAGGATGATGAAGGACATGGCAATATAGTAGATCGTGGTGTCCACAAACAGCAGCGGGATCCAGTTCAGCCCCGCCAGAAGCCCCACAGGGCATCGGTAATGTAATAGGCCATGATGGAAAGCATCAGCCGGCGATAGATTCTCTCCGCTTTTCTGCCGCTGCTGCCTTCCGGAAGGAACATCACCTTGTAGTTGATAATGAGCTGCACCGCAATGGCAATGAGCCCTATGACCGAGTATAAATAATCCTGCATGATCTGCCTCCGCATGTACAGCTATTCACAGTATATTCTACAACTTTTCAAAGCAGAAATAAATAAAAAAACCGGCAGATTACCGCCGGTTGCGCGTATTTATGCAGTTTTATTTTTTATACCCGGTGGAGAAGTCTACCACATTGGTCAGTGCGCCGCCGGTGAGCCAGGCCTTTATATACAGGCGTGAGTACGGTTTTAGAAAAAGGGAACATTTCGACCTGATACCCAATTATTCACTGAAAAGAATGGCAATTGCCTCATAGGGTTTCAACTCTTTAGGGACAATCTTTGCCCTATAGTTTGATAAAACAACCATCCCATTATTACATAGGTCTGGTTCGGGTAGTATATAAGATCCAGAACTAAAATTGCAGAGGACAAGCAACATTTTGTCATCCAATTTTCGCTTGTAAGCAAACAGTTTCTCATCATCTGGATAAATAAGCTCAAATTCTCCATCACGGATTATTGGATTGCCTTTTCTAAACTTGAGTACCTCTTTATAGAATGAAAGGACGGATCCAGAATCATGCTCTTCCCGTTCAACATTTACCGCTCTCCAATTCTGTCCCATGTCTATCCAAGGAGTCTTTGAAGAAAAACCACCATACAATTCATTTGACCATTGCATAGGAGTACGGGCATTGTCACGACTAATGAATGCAAGATAATTGAGTGCTGTGCGCTTTGAGAGTTGACCATTGTGCATAGATTCTTGATAGAAATTTATACTCTCAATGTCTTGGTATCTCGCTATGTCATAAAAACCAGCATTTGCCATTCCAATTTCTTCACCTTGATATATGTAAGGAGTGCCTTGCATAAGATACAAACACATGCATAGCATTTTTGCAGATATGTCACGATACTCCGGCAGGTCGCATCCGAATTTAGATACTGCCCGGGGTTGATCATGATTACTCCAGAAGAGGCAATTCCACGCTTTATTGCGTAATTCCAGCTGCCATTTTGATAATACTTGTTTCAATGCCGGTAACGAGGTCCTTGCATCTGTCCATTTACCGAACGGTCCATCTGTTAGTGAAGTATGTTCGAATTGAAAAACCATATTAAGCTCTTTTCGTTCAAAGCCTGAATAGTTCTCAGCTTCTTCTATCGTGACACTTGGGCACTCACCTACTGTCATAATATCGTAATGTGAAAACACTTGTTGATTCATTTCTCTTAGATATTCATGAACATACGGACCGTTAATACACCATGGAGATAAATCAGTACTGTCGGTAAAGGGAATAATGTCTGGCTTTGAGATAAGACTGATGACGTCCAGGCGAAAACCGTCAACACCCTTATTCAGCCACCAATGTAACATAGCATATATTTCCTCGCGCAATTTTGGGTTTGCCCAATTTAAGTCTGGCTGTTTCTTTGCAAAAATATGAAAATAATGAGAACATGTCCGATTATCGTATTCCCATGCACTTCCGCCAAACCAAGAACTCCAGTTATTTGGTTTGCTATCACTCCAAATATAATAGTTTCGCAAGGGATTATCTCTTGAACTTTTAGATTCTACAAACCATGGATGTTCGTCAGACGTGTGATTTAGTACCATGTCCATAATTACACGTATTCCTCGGCTATGTGCCTCGAAAAGGAAGTTTTCAAAGTCTTGCATCGTGCCAAATTGCGGGTCAATACCATAGTAATCACTAATATCATAACCATTGTCAGCACCAGGAGATGGGTAAATTGGACATAACCATATCACATCTACACCGAGATCGCGAATATAGTCCAAACGGGTAATTATTCCGTTAATATCTCCTATCCCATCATCGTTGCTGTCCTGAAAACTACGCGGGTATATTTGGTATACTATCGCATCTTTCCACCATTCATTATTCATCCAATGTATTCTCCGTGCCAAAATATTTTCTATAACTGCTTATGAAATAGTATGGATTGGAATAACCTACAAGAGAAGCTGTTTGCTTTTCTGTAAGACCATCGTGCTCGATTAACTCGCGAGCTTTATTCATTCTTACCTGCATAAGATAGTTTGTGAATGTCTCGCCGGTCATTTCCTTAAATTTTTTGCTGAGGTAGATATAGTTTATGTGATATTCCTGAGCGAAATTAATAAGACTTAAATCCTCCATATATTGTATTTTAACAGATGCAAGTACACGGCGAAGTACCGTCTCTGTAGTGCCAGTTTCCATTTCAGATAAAGCAGCACACGTACGAGTGAGAATAAGATTAAAAGTTTGTATCAGCTCTTCACGCCATTCGACTTGGTTTATTAAATCCAGATAACTTTCACCAATAAGTTGAGAAATATTGATACAGTGGCCAGTTTCCTGGCAACAGCGCTCTAAAGATAGAGAAAATTCTATTAACATCCGTCTTGCTGCCGGCATATTCAGAAAAACATTTTCATTTAGGGATGAAAGAAACAAACGTGAAATTTCCGCACGAACATCCTTTCCCGAAGATAATAGTGTGGAAATTTGTTTATCGTTTATCGGTGAAGGATACCGAATGGGGATAAAGGATTCAACGGAGTCATAGTTTAATATTTCTTTCTCCTTGCAATCGAAAGAGCGTGCCTCAGAAGCTTCTTTGATTGCTTCCGAAAGAAATGAAAGAGAAGTGTAGTATTTGCTTAGTCCGGCCCGGAACTGAGATGAACCGGATAATTTATGGATTTTTTTTATTTCCCTCTGAAGACAGTACTCAATGTTGGAGGGAGCTTTGTCAGATAACAACAGGATGTCATAGACTGCGTTTGATACTGAAACAATTCGTATTTTATATTCTTCTGTATTGTATGATTTCTTGAAATCAAATGGATCATAATCACCATAAAGGAATAATTGTCCCACCATAAACCCACTATCATTTTGAGGATCAAGAAATCTTGAAATCACCAATTCTGATGAACTAGGAGAAGAAAGTACTGAAAAAAACAATTCGGAAATAGCGTCCATTGGTGTATCTCTTGAGCCCTTTTTTTGATGGAGTTTCTGTACCAAACGAGAAAAAAGCGAATTTAATTCCTGAATATCAACAGGTTTGAGGAGATAATCGAAAACATGAGCATGTATAGCTTGCTGCATATAGGCGAAGTCGGTATATTCACTTAGAACGACAACCTCACAGTCATAACCGTTTTTTTCTATTGCTTGAAGCATAGTTTTCCCATCACAAATGGGCATTTTCATGTCGGTTAACACAATATCGACGGGAATCTTCTGCATAATTGCAAGAGCCTGCTCACCGTTTTCTGCCTCGCCTGCAAGTTCCAGTCCTAATTTCCCCCACTCTATGCTTTGTATTAATCCCTGACGGATTACTGCTTCGTCTTCAGCAATTAGTACTTGGAACATTGTGTCATCTCCTCTTATTTGGAATCATAATTCGAACTACGGTTCCTGTTTCTTCTTCACTTTCAATAGTCAATGATGCATTGTCTCCATAGAGCAGTTTAAGACGAGAATAGAGGTTCTTTATTCCTATTCCACCGACGCCATCATTATTTGATGAACAACTTAGATTCTCTTGCAGCAGAGCAAGGGCACCGGGGGCAATCCCTTTTCCATCATCTGCCACCTCAATAATTATTTTCCCATTTTCTTCCCATGCGCCTATAAATATATTTCCTGTACACTCGCGGCCATCAAATCCATGAATTACAGCGTTTTCAACCATAGGTTGAATACTGACTCTAGGTACTTGCCAATCCATAACATACTCTGGCACATTAATATCAAAATTAATCCTATCCCCAAAGCGAATTTTTTGGATGGTTAGATAATTTTCAACATGATTTATTTCATCACGTATAGATACAAAAGGCTCTCGACCTGAGATATTGTATCTCATGGTGTTGCCAAGAGCTGTTGCCATTGTCGCAAGCGCAGGAACATTATGAAGTGTTGCCATAGAAGCCATAGACTGAAGAACATTATAGAGAAAATGCGGATTCATTTGAGCTTGAAGAGCTCGTATTTCAGCACTCTTCTGTTGTAGAGCGGCATCATATTCATTCTGTATGGAAACATCTAATTTATCCATAAGAGAATTAAAACTGTTACCAAGTCTTGCTATCTCATCGTTTCCTGTAATTTGTACGCGGCGATCAAGATGTCTCAATCTTGTTTCATCCATGGCTTCCGCGAGCTGTTCTACAGGTTTACTGATAGCACTTGACGCCAAAACTGTAATTATACTAACAGCGATTAGGGTGATAATAGCTGCCGTTAAAATGGCCGAAGAGACCGCCATAGCGTCAGCGGAAAAAACCGATTTGGGTGTAAGCATAAGTACATACCAATCAGTAAATTCACTCTTTGAGGATGCCATGATATAGTGCGAGCCCTTAAAAATAATATCGCTTCCGCTAGTACCCAGCACCTCGCAAATTTCGGCAGGCAAGTTCTTGGTAATATATTCTTTGGAAGAGTCATAGATTGTTTTTCCGTTCTTATCACAGATAAAAATAAGAGTAGAAATATCCGGCTGAATGAGCTTTCGCATCTGTTCAAAATCGGAGAGATCTATTGTAATAAACATTGTGCCGACTCGTTCGAATTGACACTCAGTGTTTACTATTTGGCGGGCTATAGCATAAACGAAAGTTGGAGAACTGCTGACTTCGTTCCTGAGTGGAATATGTCCATCTGTAGGCAGTAATATGGCTTTTTCACGCCATAATTCATCGGTTTCGATGCAGGTCTTGTAATTATCTGGTAGATTGCGAGCTTTGTAATCTGAATAGAACCCGGCTTCAGTTCGTGTCGCATATGTAATCTGACCACTGATATCTACATAGATTATACTGAAAATATCTGCACGACTGCTGAGACTTGAAAGAAAAATACTTTTCAGTTTCTCATTTTCTATGAGTTTTTCAGCAGATGTCTTTTTATTGTTAAATTCTTTTAAATAATCACGAAAACTGTCATTTAGGTATATAGAGCGGTATATGTCATTTAGCCTTTTACAAGAAGTATCCAAACGCTCTGCACCTGTGTTGACAAGATTGGTACTCAGATTTCGTGCCTGTTCACTGATTACCGCCTGTGATCTTGTCTGAGCAATAATCACTACAATAATCATTGGTATTGAAAGCAAAAGCAAAACCGTTAACAATAGTTTTCTACGTAATGAGCTTATTTTTTTAAACATATTATCACCGCCAATTTGTTTACAGTATAACAAAATAACAAGATATTTTGCGAGATTAGAAGGGAAAAAGCTAATTTTTTTAAAAGTTTAGCTAAATGGTTTTATTGATGTGCAAAAAGAAAGGATGCTATAATTTTCTCAACACATTAATTCCGGCATTTCGAAGTGGCCATACGATAAAGCTGGTATAAATGTCGAACAAAACTATATGAACGGAGCTTGGACTCAATGAAAAAAATATTAGCAATTCTTCTTGCTACCGTCATGATGCTGACTGTGCTTGCCGGATGCGGTGCAAAAGCAGCACCTGCAGCAGAAGCACCCGCCCCTGCGGCGGAAGCCCCTGCAGCGGTGTCTCCGGCTGAAGCAGAACCGGCACAGCAGGAAGTCACCATTCATCTTTTCCATCAAAAGCAGGAAGCACAGGAAGCGTTTGCACAGATTATTGATGCTTTCCAGACAGAATATCCCTACATCACAGTCGAGCAGGAAATAGTTACTAATGATCCTGCTGCAATACTTAAGGCAAGAGTTGCCACCGGTGAAGTTCCCGACATATTCCAAGGAGCAAATGACACAATGGACATTGCTCGCGGAGGATATATCATGGAACTATCCGGTGAGAAATTCCTTGATAATATCACTGATGAAGCCCGGAGTGCTTCTTCCTTTACTGATGAAGAAGGGCACACGTGGGCGATGCCTGTAGACGGCAGTTGCGAAGGAATTTTCTATAATAAAGACATTTTTGCACAGTATGGGTTGTCTATTCCCTCTACCCTCAGTGAGCTTGAAAACATTGTCAAGACGCTTGAAGACAATGGCGTGATTCCTTTCGCAATGGGATTTAAGGATGCATGGACTATTAAACCGGTATCTCTTGTTGCTGCAGCAACTGCAATCTACGGCAAGGATATCACATGGGATGCAAAGAAGAGCAGTGGTGAAACCAGCTTCGCAACCGACGAAGGTTGGAATCAAACTTTCGAAATGACCAAGTACGTATATGAGCATGGTAACACAAAGACTGCATTTGATACCGATTATAACGGTGCCTGCGCTATGATGGCAAACGGTGAGGCTGCTATGATGATTAATGGTCTTTGGGCACTTGAACCAATTAAGCAGATCAACCCTGAAGTTAATCTTGGTATGATGGCTATGCCAGTATCCGAGAATGCCAACGAAGCAAAGCTTTTCCAGTTCCCCGACTTTGGTCTTTCAATTTCAGCATCTACCGAAAACCCCGAAGAATGCAAGCTTTTCCTTGAGTTCCTGACTCGTCCGGAAATTGCAGAGCTTTGGTGCAGCACATCGAAACTCTTCTCTGCAGTTAAGGGAGTATCTGTTGACTTTGATCCTATGGCTGATGATGTTAATGCTTACATTGATGCAGGCATGGTTTGTACTCAGGTTGACAGAGGCTGGCCTACAGCTTTTGGCGCAGAGTATGAAAGTGCACTTTCCAACTACATTCTCGACCTCGTATCTCTTGAAGATGTTATGACCACTCTTGATGCAGCTTGGGAAACCGCAAGTGCCGCTCAAGGTTAATTAAAGTTCAAAAAGTATTAGCCGCAGGGGCAGGAATTGTTTTCCTGCCCCTGCTTTATAAGGAGGATAGGATTATGCAAAAATGGCGAAAAAGGCAAAATGCTATCTACATGTCATTCATAATCCCAGCAACTATTTTCTTTACAGCTTTTTTTATTTTTCCATTTTTTAAAAGTCTATGGCTTTCTTTCACGGATGCCTATGGGTATAATCCAGAGCAACATTTTATTGGCCTTCAAAACTATAAAGAAGCTCTAATGAATCCAAGTTTTCGTAACTCACTACTTATAACGGTAAAATACACCTTATTTGTCACTATTGTGGCAAATGTTACGGCACTTGGGTTAGCGCTTCTGCTAGATGGGGATGTCCATTTCAAAAAAATGTTCAGAGCCATTTTTTTCTTGCCGAATCTTATGAGCCTAATCATCGTAAGTTTCGTATGGGTCTTTCTTTACGGTAGTGTATATAGATCATTAGTAACCACTTTCAATATCCCTGAAATGTTCCAAATAAGTTGGTTAGGCAACAGGAATCAAGCACTTTACTCGATGGGTTTTACAGCAGTGTGGCAATGTGCCGGTTATTATATGCTCATCTATATAGCAGGTCTTCAAAACATCGGCCCAGAACTGACAGAAGCAGCGGAGATGGATGGGGCAGGAACATGGGCTGTAATTCGGCATGTAAAACTTCCCCTTCTGTCGCCCGTTATTGCTATGAACTCCATTCTCCTGTTAACTTCCTGTTTTAAGACGTTTGATATCCCTATGGCTATGACCTCTGGGGGACCGGCAGGTGCAACTACAACAGTTGCTTTACAGATTTACAACACTGGTTTCCGATCTAATCGTACAGGGTATGCCACAGCACAGTCGGTTATTCTTTTCCTCATCATAAGCATACTGACTGCATTCATGTACTGGTATCAAGGAAGAAAGGATGAAGATTAATGAAGAAAAAATCAAGCGGTATCGGTATAACTGTGGCGACAGGAATTATTGCGTTGATATGGTTCCTCCCTGTATTAATTGCGCTAATTAATTCATTCAAAACAAAGGGAGAAATATTGGCATCTGCAATAGCGCTCCCTATACTCCCAACGTTGGAGAATTATAAAACAGTCATTGAAGCCACAAACTTTGTAAAGGTTTTCATAAATTCCTGTCTTGTGACGGGAGGCGGTATTGTGCTTAATCTTATTGTCAGTGCCCTCGCGGGCTATGCACTTTCTCGATGGCATTCAAGATGGACTAATATTATGACGTTGGTCTTTCTGTCTTCAATGTTTGTGCCATTTCACACAATTATGATTGCTTTGCTAACAACAGCGAGAGACTTAAAACTGACTGGGAATATCGGTGGGCTAATACTTATTTACTGTGGTCTGCAGTGTCCAATACCAATCTTTTTAATTAAAGGATTTGTCAACTCAATCCCGAAGGAACTGGAAGAAGCTGCCATGATTGATGGCTGCAATACTGTGAAATTGTTTGCCTCTGTTGTCCTGCCGATGCTTAAGCCAATATTAGCAACTGTTGCAGTATTAAATGTATTATGGATTTGGAATGACTATCTCCTGCCCTATCTTATATTGGGGAAACCCCTCACGATTCCTCTCAGCCAAATGTACTTTTACGGTCAATATAACCAGCAGTGGCATTTAATTATGGCAGGATTTGTTGTTTCTACTATTCCCGTCATTATATTCTTCCTTATTATGCAAAAGTATATAATCAACGGCATTGCTGCAGGGGCAGTAAAAGGATAAAACTATGTCATATTCAGAAAAAAATATTGACTGCAATGATACCGTTTATATGGTAATGACAGACCGTTTTTATGACGGGAATCCATTAAATAACGGAAAACTTGGCACAGAATATCGGCCAGGAGATTTGCACTTCTATCAAGGAGGAGACTGGCAGGGCTTGACAAAAAAGTTGCCGTATATCAAAGCACTTGGTTTCACTACATTGTGGATGTCTGCACCTCAAGATAACGAGCTTTTGAGTCGGACTGGCGATGAAGCCGGATATCACGGCTACTATACACGAGATTTCAACAGTCCGAATCCTCATTTTGGTACTAGTGAAGATTTGAGAACTCTTATCGCAGAAGCAGACAGGCTGGGGTTGAAGGTCGTAATTGATGCACAACTGAATCACACTGCTGACTATCTTGCCTACCCTTCGATACAATATGATCCGCCTGAATACAGACCCGCTGCCCCATTTGATAATCCGTCATGGTATCATAATACGCCAAATATCATTAATTTTGATGATCCATATGAAGCTCAAAACTATAGTTTAGGGGGACTTGACGATTTAGCGCAAGAAGTGCCAGATTGCTGGAAAGCACTCATGGATGCCTATTGGGATCCGGAGAACGATAAAGGTTGGTTTGCGTACGGATTTGCGGGATCTCGCGTTGATGCAGTAGTAGAAATACCAGCAGAATATCTTAGCAAATTTGAAGAGCACACGGGCAAACACTCCTTTGGAGAGGCATTTACAGGGTCTGTGGAAGAAAATTCATTCTATCAAAATTATCTTTGGGGGATGCTGGACTATCCGCTTTATTTCCAATTAAACAATGTATTCTGCAAAGGCGAAGATTGGAGTGGGATTAAATGGGTTATCGACCAAGATTGGCGTTATAAAGCACCTCATCATCTGTTTACTTTTATAGATAATCATGACAGAGCCAGATTTTTGGCAAACGCCTCCGACAACATATCAAAGCTTCATTTGGCTCTTGCTTTTATCTATTCTGCCCGAGGAATACCGGTCGTGTACTATGGGACAGAGCAACAGATGGCTGGAGATTTTCGTTACACGGAACAGACAATTAACTTTGGTAATCGCGAATTGATGCATTCATTTGATGAGCATAATAGGACTTTTATGTATATTCAACGCTTGAACGAAATACGCAAAGATTACTCAAATATTCTCGCAAGAGGACGACATACAGAGTTATGGTATCAAGAAAAAGATCCTGTTTATGCTTTTCGGAAAGATGGGATAAACACATACGGCACAATGATATGTGTCTTTAACAACTCTCCAAAAGAGCAGAAGAGAACATTCTATATTGGGAAGGCAAGACTCACCTATACGAATCTTTTAAATACGAAAAATATCTTTTACATGAATGATGGCTACCTTTCAGTTACTGTTCCAGGTAATACTGCTATGTTTTTAGTACCGGGTAAAGTAACGGCCTATTGTCCAGAGAGTCCAATCTACTCTCGTATTGTCGTTCATTTTGATGCTGGTTATGGTAATACGTTATTCATTCGTGGCGATATGAAACCTTTCGATTGGAATTACGGTTTGAAATGCGAGAACTACAGTAACGACACTTGGATTTTTGACATCGAAAGACCAAAATCCGGCACTCTAAATTTTAAGGTACTGCTCAATGATATGGTGTGGCAGTCGGGTTTCAACGAGATAATGGAAATTGGGCAGGTAAAACACGTCTGGCCATACTTTTAGGATTAATAATATCAAATAGAATTTGCGGTAAATAAGAGAAGACGCGCTGTGAGTTATTTACTCAATCAGTGCGTCTTCTTTCTCCAGAAAATTTCAGGAATTTGATACTGTGAATGAAACTGAGAATTATTATTCTCTCGCCACTTATATATGAATGAATTATTTTTTATACCCGGTGGAGAAGTCTACCACATTGGTCAGTTCGCCGCCGGTGAGCCAGGCCTTCAGGTTTTTGGCGCTGAGCGCGGCCAGGGCATCCAGAGTTCCGGGCAGGTCATAGAACCCGGCACGATGGGGCGTAATCAGCAGATTCGGAAGCTTCCAGGCCCTGTGGTCTGCGGGCAGGGGCTCGGTTTCGAAGACATCGCAGCCGGCAGCGGCAATCATGCCGCTCTCCAGTGCGGTGCAGAGGGCTTCGGTATCCACGGAAGCACCGCGGCCGCAGTTGAGGAAAAAGGCGGAGGGCTTCATCTTTGCAAAGCGGGCGGCGTCATAGAAATGGTAGGTTGCCTTCGTACCGGGGAGCACGGAAAAGATGACGTCGGCTCTGCCGATGACTTCATCGATGCGGTCGGTCGTATAAAGCGCATCGACGCATTCCGGGCACTCGCTTTCGCGGCGCTTTACACCGATGACACAGGCGCCCAATGCCTTCATCAGCCTGGCATAATACAGCCCGATATCGCCGAGACCGACCACCAGAACGGTACAGCCGGCGGGGGAGCTCACGGGAATGAGACCCTGATCCGCACCCTTCCAGAGGCACTGATTCTGCAGGTCGCGATACAGGGGCAGATTCTTCATGAGAGCCAGAGTCATGGCAAGACCGTGCTCCGCAACGGGTTTGCTGTAAACGCCGGTGGCATTCGTCATGACCAGCTCATGGGGCAGCACGCCGGGCTTCACGAAAGCATCCGCACCGGCGGATTCCAGCGCCAGAAACTCCAGCTTTTCCGCCAGCATCAGCTTTTGCGGCGGAAGGACATTCCCCAGAATAATATCCGCATTCTTCAGTTGCTCCTCACTCACATTGCGCTGGTTTTCATAGGTGAATTCGCAGCCTTCGATGCCTTCTTCAATGACGGCATGATGCCTTTCTTCGATGGGTAAAACGACAAGTACTTTTTTCATAAACGCGTCTCCTGACTATTGAATAATTCTCGATAAGAAAACCCCCGTGTTCAACGAGGGTTTGCAATGCCGGTTCAGCCGAGATTCCCCGTGGCATACATTGCTGCCGTCAGGGCAACCAGGGGAGCCGTCTCACAGCGGAGAATCCGCTCTCCCAGAGTGACTGCCGGGAACTGAAGAACCTTGACGAGGTCGGCCTCGTAGGGGGCAAATCCGCCTTCCGGGCCCGTCAGAAATGCGATGGTTTTGGCGTCCTTACCGGCGTCCAGCACGGCCTTCAGCGGCGTGCGCTCGCCGGTTTCATAGCAGAAGATGGCCAGATCCTTCTGATTGGCTTCATTCAGCGCATCGGCAAATTCGCCGATCCAGCGGACACGGGGGATAATGCCTCGGCCGGACTGCTTGGCGGCCTCTTCGGAAATCCGATTCCAGCGCTCCAGCTTCTTCTCGCGGCCGTCGTCGTCAATCTTCGCGATACAGCGGTCAGAGCTGAAGAAACAGATCTCATAAGCGCCGGCCTCGACGCACTTCTGGATGATGTAATCCGTTTTGTCACTCCCCTTGGGCAGACCGCAGAGCATGGACACTCTGACATTCGGTTCACTTTTGCAGGGGACGACTTCCACGACTTCCGCTTCCAGCTCATCCCTGGCAGCCTTCACGATTCTGCATTTGTAATCAGAACCCTGGGTGTCGCAGAGGATGACGTCATCGCCCGGCTTCAGACGAAGAACATGCGCATGCTCCGCATCTCTGCCGTGCATATAGGCCATGCCGCCTAAAATGTTGGATCCGGCGATAAAAAATCTCGGCATAGAAACCTCCGACATTTCTGATTGATTGGACTAATTATTACATACTTTCTTTTCATTTGCAACTGCGATATAATGATTAAAAAATACAGATTACGGAGGAGCAGCATGCCTTCAACCTACAACATTACCCCGGAAGAATTTCACAGGTTTTACGAGGCGAATACCGAAGCGTTCTACAGGAGCAATCATTTCGTCACGGCTTCGGAAACGGATGAATACATTACCCAGTGCGCGCTGGCGCTCTGGAGCCGTTCCGGAGGTATCAGCGAAAACCACGTGGCGCTGATCAACGAGCTGTACTCCCGGGGGCAGAAGAAGCCCAGCTATCTGCTCTGGAGCCTGACAGAAAAGGTCTGCGAAGGGGATCTGTTCCTCCCGCCGGTGTTCTTCTGGACCCTGTGCGAGAACGACGCAAAGAAGCACACCACGGATTCCCGGATGTTCATTACCATGCTCAACAACATTCTGCTCCGGCTTGCGGCGGCAGATGAAGAAGTGACCTACGCGGAAGCGGAGTACATCACGGAGTGTGCGGACAAGCTCAATGCCATCTGCGATTCCAGCGGGGTGGGAAAAGGCCGGACGCCGATCAACCCCATGGATTACGTGACGTCGATGGAAAAGCCCTTTACCGAAAAGCATGCGGCTTCCGCCTCCTCCGGAGGGGCAGCACCGCAGAATTCTGCCGCAGAACCGGCGGAAGAAGCCGAAAAGCCGGATTTTGACGCACTGATGGCCGAGCTGGACGATCTGGTCGGCCTGGAGGATATCAAAAAGGACATCAAGAACCTGATCAATCTGGTCAAGGTGAGAAAGCTGCGTGAAGAAGCAGGGCTCCCCAACAGCGCCATGAGCCTGCACATGGTATTCGTCGGAAACCCGGGTACCGGAAAGACTACGGTTGCCCGCCTTCTGTCCGGGCTGTACGCCGCCGTGGGCGTGCTCAGCAAAGGGCAGCTGGTGGAGGTGGACCGGTCCGGTCTCGTGGCAGGCTATGTGGGACAGACGGCGCTGAAAACCAACGAGGTGATTCAGTCCGCTCTGGGCGGCGTTCTCTTTATCGATGAGGCATATTCCCTGTCTTCCGGCGGAGAGCAGGACTTCGGCAGAGAAGCCATAGAGACGCTCCTGAAGGGCATGGAGGATCACAGGGACGATCTGATCGTCATCGTGGCAGGATACACAGGACCCATGGAAACCTTTATCAATTCCAACCCGGGGCTTGCCAGCCGTTTCAACAAGTATTTCTTCTTTGCCGATTATGACGGAGACCAGCTGTTCCGGATTTTTGAGTCTCAGTGCCGGAAAAACAGCTATGTTCTCTCCAAATCCGCCAAAACCGCAGCCCGGAAGATTTTTGCGGAAATGTACGAGGAGCGGGAAGAGAACTTCGGCAACGGCCGGGATGTGCGAAACTTCTTTGAAGATACGGTGATTCGCCAGGCCAACCGTCTGGCAGCAATGGAGAATCCGGAAAAGAAGGATCTGGAAACAATTGTGCCTTCCGATCTGAAGGAGAAAGAAGACTGAATTATGGAATTTAACAAGATACGCGCAGGGCTGATCGGAGGTGCTGTTCTGGCACTCCCCGTGATTATGATGCTGCCCGGCACGGCAGCGAAAAAGCAGAAGGCGCCCTTTCTCGGGCGGAACTTTGCACACCGGGGTCTCCATTCCCGGGACAAAGCCGTTCCGGAAAATTCCCTGGCGGCATTCCGCCTGGCGGCAGAGGCCGGCTACGGCGTGGAGCTGGACGTCCAGCTCAGCCGGGACGGGCAGGTGGTGGTATTCCATGACGATACCCTCAACCGGGTCTGCGGCGTCGATGCCAAAGTCTGCGACAAAACCCTGGAAGAGCTGCAGCTGCTGCGGCTCTGCGGCACGGAGGAGACGATTCCCCTCTTTACCGATGTCCTGCAGGTAATCGGGGGCAGAGGCCCCATTATCTGCGAGCTGAAGACGGGAGCCAGAAACCGGGAGCTGTGCCGGAAAACTCTGGAGATCTTATCGCAGTATGAAGGAGACGTCTGCATTGAAAGCTTCAACCCGCTGATCGTGGGTTGGTTCCGCTTCCATGCGCCGCAGCTCCTCAGAGGCCAGCTGGCCTCCCCCACGGAGAGCTACAAGGGAGAAGTCAGCCTGCCGAAGGCATTTGCTTTGAGCCATCTGCTGCTGAACTTTATTGCCAGACCCCAGTTTATCGCCTATGAGCTGAAGCGGAAGACCTGGCCTGTGGCGCTGAATTACTTCCTCGGCTGCATGAAGGTCTGCTGGACAAGCCATGAACCGAGAAACGAAAAAGGCAAGGATGCTGTGATTTTCGAATTCTACAGGCCGAACCGCTTTTTCAGATAACAAAGCTGAGCCTCGAGCGTGCCTTGCCCGGGGCCCTGTTCAATCAGAGAGGAACCTTTTATGTACTGTTCTACAAGAAGCAATATTTCCTGCTCCGACACCTCCGCCATTCTGAGCGGCATCGCAAAGGACGGGGGGCTGTTTGTGCCGGATGACCTGCAGGGAATCCAGATTTCTCCGGAGGAATGCGTCCGTCTGAGTTATCCGGAACTCTCCGGAAAGATTATGGCGGCATTTCTGCCCGGTCTGAAGGAGAGCATGCCGCAGATTACGGCGGTCTATCCCCGGAAGTTCCGCGCAGAGGAGATTACGCCGCTGACTGCCGTCGGCGACGACTGGGCACTGGAGCTATATCACGGGCCTACCCTGGCCTTCAAGGACGTGGCCCTTTCCGTTCTGCCCCTGTTCATTACGGAAGCAAAAAAATCAGAGGGCATCCCCGAGACGATTTCCATTCTGACGGCCACCTCCGGCGATACCGGCAAAGCGGCGCTGGAGGGCTTCCACGACGTGGCGGAAACGGACATTACCGTGTTCTTCCCCTATCAGGGGGTTTCGGAGATGCAGCGCCTGCAGATGGTAACCCAGGCGGGAAGCAACGTACGGGTCGCAGCCGTGCGCGGAAACTTTGACGACTGCCAGCGGGGGGTCAAAAAGGCGTTTGCCGAATTCGGAAAGCTGCCGAAGGAAGCACAGGGCGGCCGGATCCTCTCCTCTGCCAACTCCATCAATATCGGCCGGCTGGTGCCGCAGGTGGTTTATTACTATGCGGCATATCGGAAGCTGCTTTCCGAGGGCCGGATTCTGCCCGGTCAGGAAGTGGACTTTGTTGTTCCTACGGGGAACTTCGGAGATATTCTGGCAGGTTATCTGGCAAAGAAGATCGGACTGCCGGTGGGGAAGCTGGTGTGTGCGTCCAATGCCAACAATGTGCTGTATGACTTTCTCCGGACCGGCGTTTATGACAGACGCAGGCCGTTCTGCAAAACGAGCTCCCCTTCCATGGACATTCTGGTTTCTTCCAATCTGGAGCGGCTTCTGTACTTCTCCTGCGGCGGGGATGCCGAAGCGGTGGCTTCCCTGATGGGGCAGCTGGATACGGAAGGATTCTACAAAATCAGCGATGCCATGCTTTCGGAAATCCGCTCTCTGTTCACGGCTTACTGGTGCAGCGAGGCGGAAACGGCGGAAACCATCGGGCGTCTGTTCCGGGAACATTCCTACCTGGCAGATACCCACACGGCGGTGGCTTTCAGCGCACTGGAAAAATATAAAGCGTCGGAAGGAAAGGGAAGAGTCTGCGTAGTGCTGTCTACCGCGTCTCCCTTCAAGTTCCCCAATGCAGTGCTCTCTGCCATCGGAGGGGAAGCGGGCGCGGATGAATTTGAAACGGCGCTGCGCCTGGCCGATCTGGGCGGAGTCGCCTGCCCGGAAGAGATTTCTCTTCTGAAAAGCCGGCCGATTCTGCATGAAACTGTGATCGATGCGGAAGATATCGTGAATTATTCAGTGAAAAGATAGGAGAAAGAAAATGAACATTGTCTGTTTGGATATGGAAAGCGTTCTGACCCCGGAAATCTGGATTGAGTTCTCCAAGGTGAGCGGAATTCCGGAGCTGTGCCGGACAACGCGAGACGAACCGGATTATGACAAGCTGATGCGCTGGCGTCTGGGAATTCTGAAGGAGCGGGGACTGGGCATTCATGAAGTGCAGGACGTCATTGCGCAGATTGACCCGCTGCCCGGTGCCAGGGAGTTTCTGGACCGGCTTCGCGAGCAGGTACAGGCAGTGATTCTCAGCGATACCTTTGAAGAATTTGCCGCGCCTCTGGTCAAAAAGCTGGGGATGATGCCGATTCTCTGCAATTCCCTGGAAATTGCGGAAAACGGAGAAATCCTTTCCCACGTGATGCGGATTTCCCACTCCAAGCTTTCGGCTGTCCGGGCATTCCAGAGCATCAACTATGATACCATTGCCGTAGGCGACAGCTATAACGATCTGGAAATGCTCAATGCTTCCAAGGCGGGATTCCTGTTCTGCTCCACGGAAGCGCTGAAAAAAGAGAATCCGCATCTCACGGCAGTGGAGGACTACGGCACGCTGTATGAGAAGATCATGCAGTGTCTGTAAAAAGAAGCGGAACAGATTCCGACAGGAGAATATATGATCGATTTTAACGCAAAAAAAGGCTTCATCTGCGACATGGACGGTGTGATCTATCACGGCAACCAGGTTCTCCCCGGAACCGTGAAGTTCATCGACTGGCTGAAGAAGGAAAACAAATCCTACCTGTTTCTGACCAACAACAGCGGATGCACCCCCAAGGAACTGAATCAGAAGCTGGCCCGGATGGGGCTGGACGTGCCGGAGGAGCACTTCTATACCAGCGCTCTGGCAACGGCAGCATTTCTGAAGGACCAGGCGCCGGGCTGCTCCGCCTATGTCATCGGCGAGGCGGGGCTGATGAATGCTCTGTACGATGCAGGAATCACGATGAACGATGTGGATCCGGATTACGTCGTTGTAGGGGAAGGAAAATCCTACACCATTGAGACGATCACGAAAGCCACCAATCTGGTGATGGCCGGCGCAAAGCTGATCGGTGCGAATTCGGATGTTTCCGGACCGACGGAAACGGGGATCATTCCGGCCTGCCGGGCATTGATTGCCCCCATTGAAATCGCCACAGGGAAGAAGGCATACTTCTGCGGCAAGCCGAATCCCCTGATGATGCGGACCGGGCTGAAAAAGCTGGGCTGCCATTCGGGAGAAGCTGTGATGATCGGAGACCGGATGGATACGGATGTGATTACCGGCATGGAAAGCGGCATGTCCACGGTTCTGGTGCTTTCCGGCATATCCACGATGGAAACGCTGAATGAATACGCCTACCGGCCCACGGCAGTGCTGAACGACGTGGGAGAGATTCCGGAATACGCCGTGACACATTGAATATCCGATTGCAAAAAAGACATCCCGCAAATCGCGGGATCTCTTTTTTGCGAAAATGCAAAGAATCAGTCGATGTCTTCCACAACGCGGGAGGGCGGGGACTCCAGAATTTCGGGGTGGCTGAAGACATACTCCATGGCCTGAAGGAACTGGGCATAATAATGGCCGTCGACGGTACGTTCATCGAGGGTGAACTTCAGATCCACATACTTGTTGTCTTCCACCTCGCCCTGCTTGTTCAGCTCGTATTTATGATACTTTGCGCCGAAGGCAATGAACAGAGGCAGATTGCCGAAGTTGTAGATGTGATGATAAATCGGGCCGATTCTCAGCGAACCGAGGTCGGTTACGATGACAGAACCGTGGAACGGGCTGGCGTCCAGCAGCTTCTGAGGAATCCAGCCGAAGTAGTCCAGTACCCGGCAGAACCACAGAAGAAAGCGAACGAGAAACCGGGGGAGACGGGTGAAGGCGTCGGCCACGTCTTCGGTGTTGTTGGTATCGTCACCGACTTTGATTTCCTCAATTTTCTGATTCAGCTTCCGGTAAACGTCATAGATGGTATCCGTCGGTTCAAAAATGACTTTGATCGACGTTTCATTGCCTCCGAGCGTCATCTCTCTCTTGACGACCATGACGACTTCAATGTTGTTTCTCGCATAAATTCTGCGGCCGGAAATGAAACGGTTTACCCCCGGAAGCATGGAGACGCAGCGGACATAGGCGGCAATGATGAAGTGGAGAAAGCCGATACCTTTATAGCCGGCAGCACGCTCGCTGCGCAGACATTTGTCCACATTCGAGACCTCAAAGGCCTGCTCATATAAGTTGCAGGCATCGCTTCTCTCAATCATGACATAGGGGATAAACTTGCTGAACGGGGAAGTAGTGCGGAGTAATCGGCCGTCTTTTCTGTCACCGAAACGCCGACGGGATTTTTTAGCCATGAGAACTCTCCTTCAAAATTTTGCGGATATCGTCGCCTTCAAAATGAAGGCACTGAAAACAATTCTCAATCCGGGAACACAGGGCCGGGGAGTATCTCTTTTCCAGCTCCCGGAAACTCAAATTGGTGCTGATGACGGTAGGCCTTTTTTCATTGATGCGGGTATTGATTATATTGTACAGGGAACTGACAGCGGAGGGAATGGCAAACTCCGTGCCCAGATCGTCCAGAATCAGCAGGTCGCAGCCGAGGATGCCGCTGACCAGACGGGAAGCATCATCGGTTTCTTCCCCTTTTTTGAACTGCAGAGCGTCAAAGGCGGCAACACAGCTGGCGCAGGTGTCATAGACGACAGAAAAACCTTTTTCCGCCACGGCACGGGCAATACAGGCGGACAGATACGTCTTCCCCAGACCGGGGGCACCGGAAAACAGAAGATTTTCCACATCCGGGAAAAACTCGGAAAACTGCATGCAAAGATTGCAGATTGTGCGCATATGCTCCCGGTTCTTCTCGGGATAGAGGTTCAGATTGAAGTTGGCAAAAGACTCATTCCCCGTTTGGAGAAGCGTGCTCAGATCTTCCGTGAGGGCGCGGTTGTACAGCTCCTTCAGACAGGAGCAGATGCCGGAGGGGGTGTTGCCGGTATCGCCGCACAGGGCGCAGCGGTGGACTTCCTCCAGCCAGTCGGAAGGATAGCCGTTTTCCACAAGGAGCTCGGCTTTTCTCTGCTGCAGGGAAAGATTGCTTTCCTTCAGCGCGGCAACTTCCGCAGGAGCGGATCCGGAGAGAAGCAGAGATGCAAGACGCGGCATCTGGGAACGCAGCTGAAGGTCAATCTGTTCCAGCTCCGGGATTTTGCGGTATGTAATTGCAACACGGCGTTCGTGCTCACGGAGGGCGTCCTCCCGAATCCGGGCAAGGTCGCCTCTGGCACGCGCCATCAGTCTGGAATTGTAGGCCATAGTTATTCCTTTTTCTTTCTGATGCTGACCGGGAGCGGGTGCTCCTCTTCTGCGGCCTTCTTCGGAGATTCCGACATGCCGAGCAGGACCTTGTTCAGATATTCCCAGGCAAGCTTCCCGGTATTGGAAAGCGTGATGTCATAGGCCTCTTCAATCTGCGATTCCGTATACCCGGCGGAAATCCAGGAGTCCAGGATTTCTTCCCGCTTTGGGGTGAGCTTGACGGCGGTAAGGCCGAGAATTTCCCGGATACGCCCCTTCTGACTGCGGCGCCGGAGCTGCTGCTCGGCATACTCCTCCGCCTGCTCGGCATCGGAAATGCCGGAATTTACCCAGCGGTAAGCCAGGGATTCCACGAAGCGCATGGTGGGCCGGCGGTCGGAAACCTGCACGCAGTAATTCAGAAGGACAAGAATCACATCGGCCGGAAGGCCGAGGTTTCGATAGAGATTCAGCAGGCGGGAAAGCTCATCCCGGGTGAGGAGCTTTCCGAAAGCCCGGGCAGCAGCGTCGCACACTGCGTGAAATCCGGAATCCTCCCGGGAGATCCGGCTGATTTCCGCAGCAGTATAGACAGCCGGCTCATCCGCCGGTGCGGGAACCGGCCCGGGAACTGCCGTGCCGACCGCCCCGGAGGCAAGAGGATGAATTCCGGCCAGGCGAAGCTTTTCATCCGCCGCTTCGAGCTGGGACATGGTCATGCACAGATCCAGAGCAGCCTGCTTTTTACTGCCGGACTGCCTGGTATTCAGCCATATGTAATACAGGGCCATATCTCCGTCATGGGCGGAAATCAGCAGCTCTTCTGGGGACATTTGTGAACCTCTTGTGAACAAAAAATCAAGTGTTATTATAGCATCAAAATTGACTTGTCGCAATACTTGCACCGTGCTATAATCACTTAGATATTATATAATAATGGAGTAGTTGTGCCTGTATGTTAGAACTGCTTTCCCCGGCCGGTTCGCCGGAGTCCGTGATTGCTGCTGTCCAGAACGGGGCAGACGCCGTTTATCTGGGCCTCGGCAATTTCAATGCCCGGCGCGGTGCCAAAAACTTCACAGGTGAAGAATTTGAAAAAGCAGTGAGATACTGCCGTATTCGCGGCTGCAAGGTTTATCTCACGGTGAATACGCTTGTCAACGACAGAGAAATCGAGGATGCCGTCCAACTGGTGCGCATGGCCTCCAAATACGGTGCTGACGGCATTATTATCCAGGATCTGGGCCTGATCAGCGTGCTGCGGCAGGCGGTGCCGGATATGCCCCTCCACGGAAGCACGCAGATGAGCGTGCACAATCTTGCCGGCGCAGAAGCGGCGGCCCAGATGGGAATTTCCCGGATCGTTCTGGCCAGAGAGCTGAGCCTGGAACAGATCCGTTTCATTACGAAGAACTGTTCCATTGAGACGGAAGTGTTCGTTCACGGCGCGCTGTGCTTCTGCCATTCCGGGCAGTGCTACATGTCTGCCCTCATCGGGCGGAGAAGCGGAAACCGGGGCATGTGTGCCCAGCCCTGCCGGATGCAGTACTCTCTGGGCGGGAGAATGGACGATTTCCCTCTCAGCCTGAAGGACAGCTGCCTGGTTGACCGGCTTCAGGAGCTGGAAGACGCCGGCGTAGCCTGCGCCAAAATCGAAGGAAGAATGAAGCGGCCGGAGTATACGGCCATTGTAACCGGCGTATACGCCAGAGCCCTGAAGGAGCACAGACCGCCCACGGAATCCGAAATGCAGCTGCTGGAAACCGCATTCTCCCGCAACGGATTTACCCAGGGCTACTTCAACGGCGACAAAAAGGACATGTTCGGTGTTCGGGGCGAACCGGATCCGGAAGCCGAGAAAGTATTTGACGAAGCCAGAAAGGCCTACGGTAACGGAGAACTCCGCAGAGTGCCGGTTCATTTCTATACGCTGGCAGAAGAAGGAAAGCCCATTCAGGCCATTGCCTTTGATGATGACGGGCATAAAACCTCGGCGAGCGGTGCTGTTCCCGTGGCTGCCAGGAACCGGGGTCTGACGGAGCAGTATATCTGTGACCAGATGTATAAAACCGGCGGAACGCCGTACTACTGCGTGGAGAACAAGGCCAGGGTTGACGAAGGCCTGTTCCTCCCCGCTTCGGAAATCAACGATCTGCGCCGTCAGCTGATTACCTCTCTGACGGAGGAGCGCGCCCGTCTGGAAAAGGCACGGACCGGAAAGATTCCGCCGATGCCGGAAAAGGTCGGGACGATCCAGGACCCGTATTATATCTTTCAGGTTCTTTCTGCAGAACAGATGACGGAAGAGCTGGCGGCGATGAAGCCCCGGTATCTGTATGCTCCGCTGGAGGTGCTCTGCAGCGACTTTGATAAAACCGTGCCTTTCCTGCGGGAAGACTGCAGGATCGCTGCAGTTCTGCCCCGGGTGATTACGGACGACTGCATGCAGGAGATCTCCGAAAAGCTCAAAACCCTGCGAAGCCGCGGCGTTGAAGAGGCAGTCTGCGGAAATATCGGCCATATTTTCCTGGCAAAGAATGCCGGAATGAAGATTCGGGGCGACTTCGGGCTGAATGTCTTCAACTCCTATACGCTGCAGGTTTTGAAGAATGCGCAGCTGGTTTCCGCAACGGCATCGTTCGAGCTGCGTATTTCCCAGATTCGGGATCTGGCGAAGCCCGTCGGGATAGAAATGATTGCTTACGGGAGACTGCCGCTGATGGTAAGCGACCAGTGCATTATCAGAGAAAGTGCAGGAAGATGCTCCTGCTCCGTGCCCGGTCAGTTATCCGACCGCACGGGGAGCGTTTTCCCGGTTATAAAGGAATACGGATGCAGAAATGTCATTTACAATGCGCACAAGCTGTATCTGGCCGACAAGGCGGAAGACCTTTACGGCGCAGGCCTGACGGGAATCCGGCTGATGTTTACTACGGAAAGTCCGCGGGAATGCGCGGAAGTCGCGAGAGGATATCTGGGAACATCCGACTATGTACCGAACGTCCTGACGCGGGGTCTGTATTATCGGGGAGTTGACTGATGAGAGCAGTATTGGCATCGGCTTCGCCGAGAAGAAGGGAACTCCTTTCCATGCTGGGGCTGGAGTTTGACGTATGCCCTTCCGCGGCGGAAGAGAAAACGCAGCCGGGGCTCAGCCTGGAAGAGACGGTTATGTATTTGGCTCGGGAAAAAGGCAGAGGTCTGCAGGGGAATCCCGTGATTTCTGCGGATACGATTGTTGTCATTGACGGAAAGATTCTCGGAAAACCGAAGTCCGAGGAAGAAGCCTTCACCATGCTGCGGACCCTGTCCGGCAGAACGCACGAGGTGTTCACGGGAATCTGCGTGAATGATGACTGCCGGGTGGAGCGGAGTCTGGTTACCTTTGCCGAACTGACGGATGAGGAGATCCGAGCCTATATCGCCACCGGCGAGCCTATGGACAAGGCAGGGGCATACGGAGCCCAGGGAAAGGGTGCCGTGTTTGTTGAAAAAATCGAGGGAGATTTTTTCAACGTTATGGGTCTGCCGGTTCACAGATTATATGAAATGCTCAAAGAGCAGGGAGTAAAACTCATTTGAAGGAATACCTGAAGAAAAACGGAATCCGTCTGGGAATAATCGTATTTACGGTGGTCTTCATTGTCCTGATTTCCACAATCGCCAGAGGCGGGAAAACCGGCCTGTTTCATAATGTGACGGGAATCGTGGAAGCTCCGGTAAAGAAGGTCCTGTCTTCCACGGTAAACTGGTTTGATACGATTTACGGTTATCTGTTCGAATATGACAGACTCCAGGCGGAAAATGAATCACTCCGGTCTCAGCTGGCCGACGCCCAGGAAAGTGCCCGCAAGGGCATCGAAGCAACCGAGGAGAATATCCGGCTGCGGAATCTTCTGAATCTGCGCGAAGGGCACACGGACTACGTCATGGAATCTTCCAAGATCGTTCTGTGGTCTTCTTCCAACTGGTCGTCTTCCTTTACCATCTCCAAGGGTTCTTCCAGCGGAATTGAAATCGGCGATCCGGTCATTACGGAATACGGCGTTCTGGTGGGCCAGATTACGGAGCTGGGGACTACCTGGGCCACAGTTTCCACGATGCTGGACGTGAATATGTCGGTAGGCGCCTTCGTCGGAGAAGCCCAGACCTCCGGCATGGTGGTGGGCGAGTACTCGTTTATGAAAAAGAAGCAGGCGAAGCTCACTTACATGGCGGAAGGTGCCCAGATTTTCGTCGGAGACGACGTGCTGACTTCCGGCGGGGGCGGTGCCTTCCCGGCAGGCCTTGTCATCGGAAAGCTGACGGCCGTAAAAACGGAATCCGGCGGACAGCTGAAGTACGGAATCGTGGAACCTGCCTGCAACTTTGATCAGCTGGTTCAGGTTTTCGTGCTGAAAGACTTTACGGTTGTGGAGTAACTATTGAGGGATTTTTTCGAACAGCTGTATATTCGGCGGATTGTACAGTATGCACTGTATCTGTTTCTGGCACTGGTCATGCAGAACATGCTGTTTACGCAGCTCCGCCCCCTGGGCGTCTGCCCGATGTGGCTTCCGGCGGTAGCGGCCAGTGTGGGGATGTTTGCAGGCCCGGCCGGCGGCGTTGCCTTCGGGCTGATTCTCGGCATTTTTGCCGACATGGCCTTTACGGAAACCACGGTACTGTTTACGATTCTGTTCCCGGTGATTGCCTTCGGTACAGCATTTGTCTCTCAGTTTTTTATCAACAGAAGGTTCTTTGCGTTTCTGCTGCTGGCATTGGGTGCAGAACTGATCACGGCAATGATTCAGATGCTGGTGACGCTGGTGGGGGATGCGTGGTCAACGGAAATGATCCGGACGGCGCTGATCCAGACAGCCTGGTCCATGCCTTTTGCGGCTCTGGCCTACATTCCGCCGGCGAAATGGATAAAATAGGGTAAGCAAATGTATAAACTGATTAAACCCGGAAGAGTGACCGCCCTGGCGGTGATTTTTGCGGTAATAATGATTGTATACCTGGTTTTTCTGTATAATCTCCAGATTATACAGGGCGAGGAATATTATAACCGGGCCAACGAAATCATCACGGAAACCAAAACGGTGACTGCGGCCCGCGGCAATATCATGGACAGATACGGCCGAATTCTGGTTTCCAACAAAGAATGCTACAACATCAAGATTGACACGACCAAGCTCTTTGCCGGAGACGATCCCAATCAGGTCATTCTGGAGCTGGTCCGCATGGTTTCGCAGTACGGAGATGCGTATACGGACGACCTCCCGATTACGACAACGCCACCCTTTGATTATGACCCGCGCATGACGGAAATTCAGAGAACCATGCTGGAGGCTTATCTGAAGGACAAGGGAGACAGCCTTCCCGAAAATCCGACGGCCATCGATCTGATGAGCTATATGCGCACCCGGTACGACATTGACAACAGCTACTCGGCGGAAGAAATGCGAATCATCGCCGGAGTCCGTTATTCCATCAACGTCCGTTACGCCATCAACACGGCGGATTACGTATTCGTGGAAGATGCGTCCATGAATCTGATTTCCACCATCATGGAACAGAAGCTGACGGGAATTGAAGTCTCCCGCGCTTATGTGCGAGACTTCGGAACAGAATATGCTGCCCACTTGCTGGGGTACGTCGGACTCATGAACCAGGAGGAATACGAGAAGTATTCCCGAAAGAAATACGCTGCGGACTCTTACGTCGGGAAAGACGGAATTGAATATGCCTTTGAAGAGCAGCTTCACGGGAAGGACGGTAAGGTAGAAGAAAAAAGCAACACGGAGGGCACGGTGCTCTCCCGAGTCTATCTGGAAGAACCGGAACCGGGGAATCACATCTACCTGACGATTGATTCCGTGCTGCAGGAACAGACGGAGCGTATTCTGGGCAACGGAATCACCGGACTGAAGAAGACCAGAGAATCCGAACGGGCCGAGGCGAGGGCCAGAGGCGAATACAACGAAGAAATGAAGGACGAAATCACCGGTGCTGCTGCGGTTGTGGTGGACGTCAAATCGGGAGAACCGCTGGCGATTGCCAGCTGGCCCACCTATGACGTTACTTCCGTCATTGAGAACTTCGACAAGCTGCTGGAAGAGGAAAACAACCCGCTGTTCAACCGGGCCCTGCTTGGTGCTTACGCGCCGGGCTCCGCCTTCAAACCCTGCACGGCGATCGCGAGCCTTTCCGAAGGCATCATCAACACGGAAGACCAGGTGAAGTGCCAGGGTGTATTTACCAAATACGCGGCAGAAGGCTACGCGCCGGAATGCTGGATCTGGCAGCAGGGATATACACACCCGCTGGAAAACGTATCCACGGCGCTTAGAGACTCCTGCAACTACTTTTTCTACACCTGCGGAAATGACCTCGGCGTTGACCTTCTCGGGGAGTACGCGCTGAAGTTCGGGCTGGGATCATCCACCGGAATTGAGCTGGTGGAAACGACGGGCAATATGTCCAACCGGGCGAACCACGTGGAGTATCAGGGCTCAGAGTGGCGTATCGGTGATACTCTGCAGGCTGCCATCGGCCAGTCTGACTCCATCTTCACGCCGCTGCAGCTTGCGGAATACTGCGCCACGATTGCAAATAACGGAACCCGCTATTCCGCTTCCATTCTCAAGGCAATGCGTTCTTATGACTACGCAAACAAAACCTATGAACGGGGCGTGCAGATTATGGACACGGTGGAATCCGACAGCTGGAACTGGGACGCCGTCCATGAAGGCATGTGGATGGTTCTGAATAGTCCGCTGAACGAGGCAAACTATCTGGAATGGATTACCTGTCCGTGGACGGTTGCCGGAAAAACAGGAACGGCGCAGAAAGGTGAAAATGTGGCAAACGATGCTATTTTCATCTGCTACGGTCCGTTCAAAGACCCGCAGGTCGCCATAGCGGTGGTCGTGGAACACGGCGGCGCCGGTGCCAATGTCCAGTTTATTGCACGGCGGATCATGGATGTGTATATTAATATTTGCTCATATACGGATGAATCGGAATCCGAAATGACATTGCTCAGGTAAGGAGATAACATGAATATCGCGTTAATGGCTCATGACAGAAAAAAAGAACTGATGGTGCAGTTTTGCATTGCATACTGCGGAATTCTCGCAGAACATTCTCTGTGTGCAACTCATGTCACCGGGAAACTGGTGGCGGAGGCAACAGGGCTCCCGGTAACACTGTACATGCATGCGGATCAGGGAGGAGCACAGCAGATCGGCTCCCGGATTTCTTTCAATGAGATTGACCTCGTCCTCTTTTTCTGCGATCCGCAGAATCCCAAAGGATTTGATGATATCAACAAAATAGAGAGACTCTGCGATCAGTATCAGATTCCCTTCGCAACCAATGCGGCAACGGCCGAGGTCCTGGTTCAGGGCCTGCGCAGAGGAGATCTGGACTGGCGCAATATTGTGAATCCTCAGAAGTTTTAACGGAGAACAGTATGGCAAAAGTGCAACCGAGAACTCTGTCGGGCTTTATGGAGCTGCTTCCGGCAGAGCAGATGAAATTTGAAAAAATGCTGGAAAGCCTGAAGGAAACCTATGCAAGCTACGGCTTTACTCCTTTGGATACCCCGGTTATCGAATCCTCTCAGGTGCTTCTGGCAAAGGGCGGCGGAGAAACGGAAAAGCAGATTTACCGCTTTTCCAAAGGCGACAGCGATCTGTCACTTCGCTTTGATCTGACGGTTCCGCTGGCAAAGTATGTGGCGGCAAATTACGGGCAGCTGACGTTCCCGTTTCGGAGATATCAGATCGGCAAGGTCTATCGGGGGGAACGGTCCCAGAGAGGGCGCTTCCGTGAGTTTTATCAGGCGGATATCGATATCATCGGAGATGAAAAGCTGAGCGTGATGAATGAGGCGGAGATTCCCGCCATCATCTACGATGCCTTTACCCGGCTGGGACTTCGGAAATTCCGGATTCGGGTGAATAACCGGAAGATTCTCAACGGCTTTTACAGCATGAACGGGATGAGTGAAAAAGCCGGAGATATTATGCGGACTGTGGACAAGCTGGATAAAATCGGCCCGGAGAAGGTCCGCATGGCACTGATTGATGAGATAAAAATGCTTCCCTGCAAAGCGGAGACGGTGATGGATTTCATGGCAATTCAGGGCTCAAACGCGGAAGTGATTACTGAGCTGGAGCGCCTCCGGGGAATGGATGAAACCTTCGATCAGGGTCTGGAGGAGCTGAAAGCGGTTACCGCCTATCTGAAGGAATTCGGTATTCCGGAAGAGAATTTTGCCATTGACCTGACGATTGCCAGAGGTCTGGATTACTATACCGGAACAGTCTATGAAACCGAGCTGACGGAACATCCGGAAATCGGCTCTGTCTGCTCCGGCGGAAGATACGACAATCTGGCAGAGTACTATACCGATAAAAAGCTGCCCGGTGTCGGCATTTCCATCGGCCTGACCAGACTGTTTTATGTTCTGAATGAACAGAACATGATTTCAGACAAAACGCTTACGGCGCCCTGCGATGTTCTGATTGTTCCCATGTGTGAAGATCTGGGATTTGCTGTTTCCGCTGCGGCACAGCTTCGCCGCGCAGGACTTCGGACGCAGCTCTATCTGGAAAACAAAAAGTTCAAAGCAAAGCTGAGCTACGCAGACAAGCTGAAGGTACCTTTCACGATAATCCTCGGAGAAGATGAAATCCGTCAGGAGATGCTCACCGTGAAAAACATGGAAACCGGAGAACAGAACACTTTATCCGTATCCGACGCTGCCGTTCTGATCAGAACGCAGATCGAAAATATAAACGCTAATGCAATAATCGAGGACGAGTCATGATGCAGAACAGAACACATAACTGTAACGAACTCCGCGCAGAGAACGCGGGAGAAAAGGTAAAAATTGTCGGATGGATGGAAAACGTCCGGCTGGTTGGCAGCAATTTCGCATTTGTTGTTGTGCGGGATTTCTATGGAACGACCCAGGTGGTCCTGGAAGAGGAAAAGCTGATTGAGCAGATTCGCGGAATCAACAAGGAATCGACGATTTCCGTAGAAGGAACCTGCCGGCTTCGCGAGAACCCCAACCCCAAACAGGCAACCGGTGACATTGAAGTTGTACCGGAAAAAATCGAAGTCCTCGGCAAGTGCATTTACAAGGAGCTTCCTTTTGAAATCAACAGAAGCCGGGATGCGGATGAGGCACAGCGCCTGAAATACCGCTACCTGGATCTGAGAAATCCCGCAGTGAAAAAGAATATTATTCTCCGCTGCAATGTGATCTCCGCTCTTCGCGCAGCAATGACGGAGCACGGTTTCCTGGAAATCACCACCCCGATACTGACGGCTTCTTCGCCGGAAGGCGCCAGAGACTATCTGGTTCCTGCAAGAAAGCACCCCGGCGAGTTCTATGCTTTGCCCCAGGCTCCCCAGCAGTTCAAGCAGCTTCTGATGACCTCCGGCTTTGACCGTTACTTCCAGATTGCCCCCTGCTTCCGCGATGAGGACGCCAGAGGAGACCGTTCCCCCGGCGAATTCTATCAGCTGGATATGGAAATGGCATTTGCCTCTCAGGAGGATGTTTTTGCTGTGCTGGAGGATGTGCTCCCGCCGATTTTTGCCAAATATGGCACGTATAATGTGGCAAGTGACGCTCCGTTCCTGCGGATTCCCTATCTGGAATCCATGGAAAAGTACGGCTGCGACAAGCCGGATCTGCGCATTGACCTGCTTGTGAATGATATTACGGATCTGGTCCAGGGGACGGAATTCGGTCCCTTTGCCCCGGGAAATACTGTGAAGGCTATCGCTGTATCCGACTGCGAACTGACCAGAAAGAATATAGACAAGCTCTGCGAGGACGTGGCAGTGCAGGCCGGATACAAACCGTATTGGTTTAAGATGGATGAAAACGGAGAGCTGGCCGGCGGCGTTGCCAAGTTCCTGACGGATCGGAAGGAACAGCTGACGGAAAAGCTCGGTCTCAAGCCCAATACGCTGGTCGGCGTTTGTGCCGGAAAGCGGGATGAGGCCGTCAAGACTGCCGGCGTGATGCGCAACAAACTCGGTGGAGCCTGTCCGAACCACATGGATAAGGAGCGGTACGAGTTCTGCTGGATTGTCGACTTCCCGATGTATGAAATCGGTGAAGAATCCGGAAAGCTGGAATTCTGCCACAACCCGTTCTCCATGCCTTCCGGCGGTCTGGATGTTCTGCTGAAAGCCGAAAGCGGAGAAGTGGATCCGCTCACGATTACGGCAGATCAGTACGACCTGGTATGCAACGGCATCGAGCTTTCCTCCGGTGCGGTTCGGAATCACAGCCCCGAAATCATGGTGAAGGCCTTTGAACTGGTCGGGCTGGGAGAAGAGGATGTCAAGAAAAAGTTCCCCGCCATGTACAACGCATTCTGCTACGGCGCACCTCCTCATGCAGGAATTGCACCGGGCGTGGACAGAATGGTGATGCTCCTTTCCGGGGAAGACTGCATTCGTGAGGTAATCGCATTCCCGATGAACAAGAATGCAAGAGACGTTATGATGAATGCTCCCTCACCGGTAGAGCAGAAGCAGCTGGACGAGCTGAATATTGCCATAAAGATTCATGAGTAATCGGCTGGCCGACATCAACAGCTTCGGTGTTGACGGAATCGGTGGATTCCCCGTTGAAGTTGAAGTATTTATTTCCAGAGGACTTCCGGCTTTTGACGTTGTCGGGCTGCCGGATGCCGCTGTCAAAGAATCCAGGGAACGGGTTCGGGCGGCCATAAAAAATACCGGGTATGATTTCCCGGTGAGCCATCTGGTGGTAAATCTTGCACCCGCTGACAGGAAGAAGATCGGCACAGTGTATGACCTGCCGATTCTGATAGGAATCCTCTCGGCGGACGGGAAAATTGAGATTCCGAACGACGCGGCGTTTATTGGAGAACTGTCGCTGACAGGGGAAGTGCGCCCGGTGAACGGAGCGCTTCCCATGGCGATTTCTGCCATGAGAACCGGAGTGAAGCAGCTGTTCGTGCCGGCTGAAAATGCGGAAGAGGCGGCCTTTGCCGACGGCGTGGAAATCTACGGCGTCAGCTCCGTGGAACAGCTTCTGAAGCACCTGAACGGGGAAGAGACAATCCCCGCGGCGGTTCCGCCGGATATAGACAGGTTCGATGCCGGAGCCTTGGATTTTGCGGACGTAAAAGGTCAGGAAAACGTGAAGCGGGCATTGGAAATCGCAGCAGCCGGCGGTCATAACATTCTGCTGGTCGGACCTCCGGGAGCAGGAAAATCCATGATGGCAAAGCGCCTTCCGGGAATCCTTCCGGATATGAGCAAGGAAGAAATGATCGCGTCCACGGAAATCTATTCTGTGGCAGGTCTCACTTCCAGAGAAAAGCCGATTATTTCCGCACGGCCTTTCCGTTCTCCGCACCACACGGTGTCTTCCGTGGGCCTGTCCGGCGGCGGCAGCGCTCCCAAGCCGGGAGAAATCAGCCTTGCACACAACGGCGTTCTGTTTCTGGACGAACTCCCGGAGTTCCACAAGGATGCCCTGGAGGTTCTGCGCCAGCCGATAGAAGACGGGCAGGTAACGGTTTCCCGGGTATCCGGAACTGTTACGTTCCCCAGCCGGTTTATGCTGGTCTGTGCCATGAATCCCTGCAAATGCGGCTGGTACGGACATCCGTCCGGAAGATGCCGCTGCAGCGACGCAGAGGTCCACAGATATCAGAGCAGAATTTCCGGCCCGTTACTGGATAGAATCGATCTGATGGTTGAAGTTCCGGCGCTGGAGTTTGAAGAACTGAAAAGCAGAGCCGAGGCGGAACCCTCATCGGGCATCAGAGAGCGGGTAAACGCTGCAAGAGAGATTCAGCGCAGCCGCTATGAAAAAAGAGAAATGTGCAATGCCCACATTGATTCGGCACAGATTCGCAGCTACTGCATTCTTTCTCCGGACTGTGAAGAGCTGATGCGGCAGGCCTTTGATGCTTTGGGGCTTACCGCCAGAAGCTATGACAGAATTCTCCGCGTCGCCCGAACGATTGCGGATCTTGACGGAAGCGAAGACATTCAGACCGATCATATTGCCGAGGCAATACAGTATCGGACCTATGATTTCAAGGAATAGATGTTTACAGGTTTTACAGACACGACCCAGTCTTTTTTCTGGGATCTGCAGTTTAATAATGAACGAACCTGGTTTCAGGAGCGGAAGGACATTTTCGAAGAGAATCTGAATACTCCGTTTCGGGAATTGGGGAAGGATACCTATGCCCTGGTGAAGAATGCCTGCCCGCTTTCGGAAATGGAGCTGCATCTCTCCAGAATTTACCGGGATGCCAGAAGACTTTACGGAAAGGGCCCCTATAAGGACAATCTGTGGTTTACCGTGAAAAACCGGGCAAACGGATATAACGGGCCGGCCTTTTTCTTTGAAATCACGCCGGCCGGCTGGTGCTACGGTCTGGGCTTCTACTGTGCCAAATCCTCAGAACTGGAAGCCTTCCGCAAAAGCATCGATGCCAATCCGGAGCGATTCCGCAGACTGGCAGAGCAGGTTGCCGAAATGAAAGAATTTTCTCCGGAAGGCCCGATGTACAAAAAACCGAAGGGTGATTACGGGGAAGTTGTGAATGCCTGGTACAACCGGAAATGGATCAATCTGGTCTGCAACCGGGACTATGATGAGCTGCTGTTCTCTAAGAAGCTGCCGGAGATTCTGGCAGATTCCTTTATTCGACTGATGCCGATGTATGATTGGCTGAATCAGTCCTGCAAAGAGTATTTATGATCTTCAGTTCACCGATTTTTTTGTTTGCTTTCCTGCCTGCAGTGTTTCTCCTCTACAGGGTCAGCAGGAATAACAGATATCGGAATATTCTGCTCGCTGCAGCGAGCCTGGTTTTCTATGCATTCGGACAGCTGACCTATGTGCCGCTGTTCCTCCTGAGTGTTCTGATCAACTATGCGGCAGGACTCCTGCTGCGGAAAAAACAGAGCAAAGCAGTGCTGACGGCGGCGATTCTGATGAATGTGGCGCTGCTCTGCGTCTTCAAGTTCTCTTCTGAACTCGGATTCAGCAGGATTGCCCTGCCCCTCGGTATTTCATTTTTCACATTCCAGGGTATGTCCTATGTGATTGATACCTATCGGGAACCGGAAACGGGAACCGGAGACTTCGGCAGGCTGTTCCTGTATGTGTCCTTCTTCCCCCGGCTGGTTGCAGGGCCGATTGTAAAATACCATGAAATTGCGCCCCAGCTCTCGGAGAGAAGCTGTACGGCAGAGGATTCTGCCGCGGGCATTCGGCGGTTCATTTTGGGCTTTTCCAAAAAAATGCTGATAGCCGAACCGCTGGCCTTCGCCGCCAATTCGATTATGGACAGCTATGCTGCAAACGGTCCCGGCGATTTCCGCCTGGCCTGGCTTTTCGCAGTCAGCTATATGCTCCAGCTGTATTATGACTTTTCCGGTTATTCCGATATGGCAATCGGCATCGGCAGGATGTTCGGCTTTTCCTTCCCGGAAAACTTCAATTTTCCCTACGGCGCTGAAACCGTCAAAGAATTCTGGAGAAGGTGGCACATCTCTCTGTCCTCCTGGTTCAGAGAATACGTATATATTCCTTTGGGCGGAAACCGGAAAGGAAAATTCCGGGCTTTTCTCAACCGAATGCTGGTGTTTCTCTGTACCGGCATCTGGCACGGTGCAAACCTGACATACGTATTCTGGGGAATCGGACACGGCGTGTTGTCCACACTGGAAGACTGCGAGATGATTCCCGTGAAGAAGCTTCGGCAGACGGGAATCGGGAGGGCGGCATTGAGAATATACACCCTTATGGCAGTATGTCTGCTGTTTGTTGTTTTCCGGTCGGAAAGCCTGCTCCAGGCTTTTCAGATTATCGGAGCTATGTTTGCCGGAAAGCCTTCCGCACTGAATAATCCGATGCTGGCGATGCTTTTGACCCCGGCTTTTCTGTTCGTACTTGTGACGGCAATTCTCTGCGCAGGGAATTTGCCGCGTAAAATTCAGATTCGGGATTCCCTTGCTTCGGCTTTGAGCATATTGCTGCTGCTTCTCAGCATGTTTGCCATGGCAAAGAGCGGATCCGCACCGTTTATTTATGCACAGTTCTAAAGTCCTGATAGCCGTATTTCTCATATTGTGTCTGCTTCCGCTGCTGCTGATGCCGCTGATCCCGGCGAAAGCAGCGGCAAATGAAGTGCTGGCCCCCGGACCGAGAGCGGGAGTCCATATGCTGGAACAGCTTTCCGACTGGTTTGCTGACCGGTTCGCTTTCCGGCAGGAAATGGTCACTGCCTGGGCCGGAATCAACGCGGCCCTTTTCCGCACCTCGGCAGAGAAACAGGTGATCCTGGGAGAAGAGGGATGGCTTTATTATGCGGAGAGTCTGGAAGACTATTCGGGATGCCATCTTTCACCGGAGGAACTGGATGCCATCGCCCGCCATCTGCTCCGCATGCAGGAAGAAGCTGAAGCTGCCGGCTGCCGCTTTCTCTTTACGGTTGCGCCCAACAAGAACAGCATCTATACTTCGCATATGCCGGACAGCTTTCCGGAGAATCATAAAGAATCCAATATCGTCATGCTGATGCCCTATCTTGAAAAGTACGGCATTCATTATATCGACTTGTACGATCTGTTCGCGGACAATGACGGACTCTACTACGCGACAGACAGCCACTGGACGGCAGAGGGGGCGGCAAGGGCTGCCGACAGACTGCTCGGTTCTTCTTTCTCCGACGGCGAATTCACAACGGGAGAAAAGAGAAAAGGAGATCTGTATGAGATGCTGTATCCCGCGGGCCGCGGAGCGGAACAGCAGGTATACTACTGCGGCAGTCTCGATTATGAAACGCTCGGCGATCCGAAAGACGGCGATGCCGTCACCATAAAAACCGTTTCCGATTCCGGCACGGGAAAGCTGCTGTGCTTCCGGGATTCTTTCGGAATATCTCTGTATCCCTATCTGGCGGCCTGCAGCGAAGAGGCGCTTTTTACCCGATCTGTCAGCTTTAACTTTGAAAAATACAATCCTGCGGATTATGACACAGTGATTGTTGAAATAGTAGAAAGAAATTTAGATTATCTTCTGGAGAACTGAAATGAAAAAAACCATTTGTCTGATTCTGATTGCCTGCACGATGCTTTCTTTCGCGGCCTGCGGTGCTGCAGAACCGGAAGTCAAACAGGAACCTGCGGGGATGGAATCCGTCCTGCCCGGGAACGGCCTGTCCGAAGCAGAGCAGAAAGAAGCCGGAGAAAAGCACCTGTCTGACAGCGATGTCATCGTTGCGGACGATACGGAAGCCCATCAGAAACTGGCATCCAAGCTGCTGGGAAATTACGCTTCTGCCATCAGCGAAATGCTGGGAGAATATGACAGCAAGGAAGAAGTTCCAAACTGCCTGGGGGCCGGCAAAAGATTCATTTATACCTATGAGGCTCTGAATCTCCAGGTTCATACCTATTCTGAAGGAACTGAAGTGGTAACCGATCTGATTTATAACGAGGGGACAGAAAACGAAGAAGTTTATTCATTGGAAAACTGAACATACCATCAGCTGGAGAACCTGGCTGGAAGTAATTCTGGGAATTGTTATTCTCGTTCTGGCAGGAGTGCTGGTTTTCGGAGGAAAATCGAAGCAATCCGCAGTGAAGCTTGTTTTTTACACGCCGGAAGAAACAATAACCAAGTCCGACCTGGAACCGGGGACGGAGATTTCTCTGGATCCCGGTCCGGAAATCGAAGGATATGTCTTCATCGGATGGCGCGGGGAAGACGGGCAGATGGAGACGCGCCCTTCTGTTGCGGTTTATGAAGATACGTATTATTCGGCAGTATATACTGTCGGTCTGAATACGGAAAAGCATATTGTTTTTCTGGACAATGTTGACGGACTGTTCCGCCCCGGGGATTCTCTGACTCGCAGGGAAGCGGCAGTGGCGATTTACCGGCTGATGGACAGAAATACCGTCAGCGATGAACGGTTCAAAGATGTGCCGGAAGACGATGACTGCTTCGCGGCAACATCCACGCTGAAGAATCTGGGTATCCTGTCCGGCAATTATTTCCACCCGGAGGAGGCCATTACCCGCGGCGATTTCCTGAAACTGCTGACGTCATTTTTCCCGGTTTCCGGGGAAGAATGCGTGTTTTCCGATCTGGATAACAAGAGCGAGTACTATCAGGCATATTGTACGGCTGCGGCCAATGGATGGATTGACCGGGGAGAAGATACGGCAGCGAATCCGTTTGAAGAGATTACCAGAAGCGAAACAGCGAAGATTGTGTGCCGGGCCCTCGGAAGAACCGGCGATACGGCAGGAAACACAAAATCCGTGGGAACATTTCTGGATGTATCCCAGAAGGACGAAAACTTCTGGCCGATTGCGGAGTCCACGATTCAGCACGACTTCCGCACAGAGAACGGAAAAGAAGTTTGGACGAAGTCCGACTCTCTGCCCGACTACGAACCCGGATTATTCTATGTCGGTGTTGTACTGCATTATATCGATGAAACCGGAGAACCTGTTATCGGAAAATCCGTGGAGCACATGGATTTTAATGAGCGGGGAGAGATTACAAGCGGTGATCCGGAACTCGACAGATATATCCGTGCCGTATTAAGAGACGTTCTTCTGGAGGAAGGAGAAACCGATCTGAACGGCAAGGATGAGCATACCATGCTGAAACAGCTGTTCGATTACGTTTCCGACCAGAAAACCTATAATTATCTGAGCAGAAACAAATACGAGGTCGGGGATACTTCCTGGGTGAAAGACGAAGCCCTGACGATGCTGAAGACAAAAAAAGGAAACTGCTATAACTTTGCAGCGGTATTCTATGAACTTGCCAGGGCAATCGGATACGATGCACAGATTTACAGCGGGACAATGGGAACGGAAGACAGCCCTCATGCCTGGGTGGAAATCGAGCACGGCGGAATGATGTGCCTCTATGATACGGAAGACAGATTCGCACATCCTGACCGAAATTCGTATGAGCGCGATCCTGATTATATGGCGAGATATCATTACCACAAAGACAGACAGGAAGAATAACTCCGGAGGGAACGAGGATTAAAGATATTATTTTAGTAAAGCTGGGCGAAATCATTCTGAAAGGTCTGAACAGAAGGTCCTTTGAGAAAAAGCTGTGCAGCAATATCAGCGACAGGCTGAAGGAATTCGGCAGATTCAAGGTTACGTGCCTCCAGTCCACTGTTTATGTGGAAGCAGAAGAGGAAACGGCAGACATCGATGGGGCTTTTGAAAATCTGCAGAAAGTGTTCGGAATTATCGCTCTGACCCGGGCGGCTGCCTGTGAAAAGGACAAAGACGCCATTGTTGCTCTGGCAAAGGAATATCTGAGAGAAGACCTCCGTCAGGCAAAGAGCTTCAAGGTGGAATCCAAGAGAAGCGACAAGAGCTTCCCGATGACCAGTATTGAGATTTCTCAGTATGTAGGCGGGGAACTGGCAGAAGCTTTCCCGGAAACTGCCGTAGATGTACACAATCCGGAACTGACCGTCGTTGTGGAAATCAGAGACCTGGCGGCCTACGTCCATGCAAGGCCGGTTCCCGGCGCGGGAGGAATGCCGGTGGGTTCCAACGGTGTTGCCGTCACGCTGCTTTCCGGCGGAATCGACAGCCCGGTTTCTACTTATATGATTGCGAAGCGCGGCGTTCGGCTGATCCCGGTGCATTTCTTCTCGTTCCCGTATACCTCAGAGCAGGCAAAAGAGAAAGTGGTGGAACTTGCCCATATTTTAACCGATTATTGCGGGAAAATGACCATAGAAGTGGTGCCGTTTACCCACATTCAGGAAGAAATTCGCGACAAATGCGATGAAGACTATTTTACGCTGATTATGCGGCGATTCATGATGCGGATCGCAGAAAGAATTGCGCTGACGAACGGAGCCAAGGGGATCGTGACCGGTGAGAATCTGGGCCAGGTAGCTTCGCAGACAATGGAGGCTATGACGGTAACCAGAGCGGTGACTTCGCTTCCGATTATTCAGCCCCTGATTGGAATGGACAAGGAAGAAATCGTGAAGCTGGCAAGAAAAATCGGAACTTTTGACACCTCCATCCTTCCGTACGAGGATTGCTGTACCGTATTTACCCCAAAGCATCCCCGCACCAAACCAAAGCTTTCGGATGTAGAAAGAGTGGAATCTGCGCTGGATGTGGACGCATTGGTGGAAGAAGCAATCAACGGAATTGAAAGAATCCGCGTAGGAGAGAAAGAAGATCAATGAAGAGAACGGTTATTCTTCTGATGATTCTGCTGTGCCTGATTTTCGCTGGCTGCGGGAAGGCGGCGGAACCGGCAGCAGTGACAGTACTGGAACCAACGGCAGCACCTGCTCCGGCGCCGACGCCGGAACCGGTGGTTTCTGTCGGCGGAAAAGATGTCAAGGTAAGCGAACTGGAAAAAGGCTACACTTTTGAACTTTTCGGACAGGAAGTCAATACGCTGACGACAACGGAACTGTCCTATGTAAAACAGGAAGAAATCGGAGACAAAGGTCTGGAGCAATTCCGGGCGGTCCTGCCGTATATGTACGGTCTGGAAAGATTATCCTTCGACCGCTGCGGAACAACAGACGAGGCGGTTTCCGCCCTGAGAGACGAGTTCCCGGATGTGGAAATTGTCTGGAGGGTCTTTTTCGGCCCCTTCACACAGATGTCCGATGCAAAAACCATCTGGGCTTCCTGCGACCTGCAGACGAATGAACAGGCAGAGCCGCTGAAGTATTTCCGGGATCTTGAGAATCTGGATGTGGGGCACTGCGGCTTTACCGATTGCAGTTTTCTGAACGGTATGCCGAATCTCAAAGTCCTGATCCTGGCCTGCAATCCGAATCTGGAAGATATTACCCCGGTAGGGAACTGTACACATCTGGAATACCTGGAAGTCTGTGAAACAGCGGTTGCGGATCTGACGCCGCTTGCCAACTGCACAGAACTGGAACACCTCAATATCGGCATGAACCAGAAGCTGACGGATTTGTCCCCGCTTTACGGATTAAAGAATCTCAAAAGACTGTACATGGCAAATCTGTACACCAGTGCGCTGGATATGGAAAAGGAACAGGAAATATTCGAGGAGCTGCTTCCGGATGCGGATGTATACTCACTGTGGCCAGGCCTGGGTACAGCTCTGAATATCGGTCAATGGAAGAGAACCCGGGGTGATGCAGGGCAGATGGTTCCGCGCTACGAAGAACTGTATAACACTTTCGGATACGGAGACCAGCAAAACGACAGAAGATTCTATATCTGGATGCTGGATCAATAAATCAAAAAACGTGCTGTATTTTGCAGCACGTTTTTTGTATCTTCAGATCGTCAATGATACCGGTTCTGTTGTTTTCTGTTTATATCACGTTCAAACCGGACAGATATCGCCGAAGCAGATCAAAAGCATGATTGCCGGCCATGCGGCGGAGGAAACTTTCGGTACGCAGACGGCTCGGCTCATATTCCCGGATAAAAGTCTCCTCTCCGGTAGAAAGGGCAATATACAGACACTCAGAGCTTCCGGTAACGGCCAGTCCGAACTCACTGCCGAAGTTTTCCCGGACACTTTCGGAGAGCCGGGCACTGGCGTCAGCTCCGTTGGGAAATGCCGGATTCACGATTCCTCCGGCAAAGTGCGGGGCAGAATCAGGCAGGGAAGAGAACCGGGCGGCAATTTCTCCTCCGGTGAAATTCTCGGCAATCGCAAAATTCAGATTTCTGCTTTTCAGACAGGAAAGAGCCGCGTCTTCCAGACAGTCATAGTCGATACCATAGACGAATTCCCCCAGTTCCTCTGTTACCTGCGCCAGGACCGGCTGAATCAGACGTTCCGCTTCTTCCCCGGAGTCAGCTTTGGCAGTAATCTTCAGAAAACAGTCGCATTCCTTGGCATAGGGCGCCATGGAGGGATTCTTCATGGAATTCATCCGTTCGGAGAAGATGGCATCAATTTTGCTCTCCGCAAGTCCGAAAACCATTACGGAATGAGAAACCAGAACCTGGTCGGAAAACTGTTTCAGATAAGGAATCAGACTCTTCTGCAGCATGGCGTTGCATTCTTTGGGCGGTCCCGGAAGCATAGCAACTATTTTACCGTCATCTTCAAAAGCACATCCCGGTGCAGTTCCGCAGCTGTTATGAAAAATCGTACATCCCTCCGGCAAATCGGCCTGCTTATAGTTGTTCTCGGTAAACTCTTTTCCCGGATGGATATAATCATAAAGTCCCTGATACTCGGAGGAGCAGCGGACCAGCTTCCGGCCGAACACATCGCATACCACAGTTTTCGTCAGATCGTCACAGGTCGGGCCGAGCCCTCCGGTGGTAATAATCAGATCGGCTCGCTTGGCAGCGGCCTTTACACAGGAACGGAGTCGTTCCGGATTGTCCCCTACGACACTCTGCCAGAGGACATCGATGCCGAGATCTGCAAGAGCGGAGGCAACATCGCGAGCGTCAGTGTTGGTGATATGGCCGAGAAGAAGTTCCGTTCCTACGGAAATGATTTCAGCATTGAGCTTTCGATTCATCTGTTCCCACCTTGCGCTTATGCGTCTGAATTATATACAGCACGATACCGAAGACGACCAGCGCCGCAGAAAGAAGCTGGGATATGCGGAGATTCGAATGGCCGATATAGAGGCTGTCGGTTCTCAGACCCTCAATCCAGAATCGACCGATTCCGTACCAGATGAAGTACGAGTACAGGCACTGCCCCGGGAACCGCCTGCCTTTCTGAATCATTCGATTCAGAAAGAGGAAACCGACCAGATTCCACAGACTCTCATATAAGAACGTAGGATGAACGTAAATCGTGGTGCCGCCGGGACTCGTCAGCCCCATTCGGCAGAAAACCTCTGTTTCTGCGCCAAAAGCTTCACGGTTTATGAAGTTGCCCCAACGCCCGATAGCCTGACCGATGCAGCATGCGACTATGAACAGATCCAGCATGGCCATGACCGACACCTTCTTATGCCTGCAAACGAGGAAAATGACAACAACGCCAGCAATAATGCCGCCGTAAAATGCCAGACCGCCTTCCCAGATGGCAATGATTTCCTTGGGATTCTGCAGATAGTAATCTAACTTGAAGAGAACAAAATACAGTCTTGCCCCAATGATGCTGAAAGGAATCATCCAGATCAGAGCATCATAGGTATCATCCTCCGTCAGACCGACTTTTTTTGCATTTCTGCTTACATAGAGAATCCCCAAAAGGAAAGCAACGGCAATAATCACGCCGTAAAAATAAATATTCTTCCCGAAAACAGTGAAATAAGAAGGTGGATTGATTTTCCAGTCCCCGAACATGGGAAAGGATATGGAGCTGGATCTTTGTATTGTTTCCATCATTTGTTCGGCCTCACAACAGAAATGGCGAGCTTTTCTTCACACAGATTCTCAGCAATCCACTTTTCGCAGTCATGCTTCGTAATATTCTGCAGTTCATCAAAGGAATCAAAGTAATTGTATCCGTCAAAAATACAGCATCCGAGAGAGACGCAGGTATTTTCAAAGTCTTCCAGAGAGCGGAGTTTTCCGCCAATGGATGCACGCAAGGTTCGGGAAAAACAGGCGTCATCAAATCCGGATTCAGAGATTCTTTTCACCTCGGCATTGAATTCGGAAAGGACCTTTTCCGGATTTTTGCTTTCTCCTCCGATGATTACCGTTCCGGTTCCCGCGGAATAATCTACTTCAAAATCAAAGTCACGGTTCAAAGTACCCTCATCATACAGCTTCGCATAGAAGGGAGAGGAAGGACCTGCAAGAAGAGTCAGCGCCAGCGTCCCGGTCAGGCGTTCCCGAATGGAAGGATTCGGGCAAATTTTGGAACCGATCAGGAACTGGGGAGCGGATACTTCCATTTCCGTATATTTTTCCTTCTCCGCGGGGAAGAGAGTTTCCGGTTCTCCGTAATCTGCATGAGGTACAGGCTGATATTCACGGCAAAGCTCCTCGGAAGCAATCCGGAATACTTCCTCAGGGTCAACGTCCCCCTCAACGCAGAGGACCATATTGGAGGGCGCATAGAATACTTTGTGGCAATGGTAAAGGGTGTCGGCTGTAATCTCTGCAATGCTCTCAATGGAGCCTTCGATTTTGTCACGGATGGGATGATGGTCATACAGAAGCCCCAAAAGGTTGTAGTACAGGGAACTGCCGGGGCTGTCGATTCCCATCTGGATTTCCTGCCCGATAATTCCCTGCTCTTTCTGAACGGTTTCCGCTGTGAAGTAGGGAGTGGAAACAAAATGAAGGAGCATCTTCAGGTTGTCATAGAACGCATTCGTACAGCTGAAATAATAGCAGGTAACGCCGGAAGACGTAAACGCGTTGGGATTGGCACCGTTGGCCGAAAGAGTACTGAGAGCGTTTTCTCCGTCCGGCATATCGAACATTTTATGTTCCAGAAAATGCGCGACGCCTGCCGGCGTATCGATGGTTTCACCGTTCAGCTCAAACCGGCGCATAGCACCGCCGTAATGTGTGCCGAAGAGGGCATAGACGGAGGAAAAGCCCGGCTTTGGAATCACTCTGACGGACAGACCGTTTTCCAGAGTTCCGCTGTAAAGTGTTTCACCGATTCCGGGATATTCAGTCTTCGTCATCATCGTGTTCTTCCGCTCCTTTCAGAAAATAGATCATATCCAGTTCCACGCTTTTTGCAATGCGGATGACATCTTCTTTCGAAACATCACCTACGAGACAGGAAAGCTCATCCGGCTGGTAAGAGGCACCTTCAACAATAGCGCGGGAATAGAAGGCTTCCAGATCATGCTGATTGTCAGTAAGGGCAGACAGATCGCTGGCGACACCGGCTTTCGCCCAGGAAAGTTCATCCTCAGAAATGTTCCCATGGATTACTTCATCCAGCTGATGGAGAATTTCAGCTTTTGCTTCCTCGTATTTCTCGAAATCAATACCGGAAAGAACGAACATCAGACCTTTGCAGCGTTCGATGGTAGAATAGGAATAGTAGCACAAAGAGAGCTTTTCCCGAACATTCATAAACAGTTTGGAAGTGACACCGGAACCGAAAACAGCGTTGAAAACAAGAACGGCAGGAAGATCCAAATCCTCCATGCATTCTCCCAGACGGTATCCCAGAACCAGCTGTCCCTGCGTGACATCCATGGTTTCTTCATGGACCCGGGGCTCCGGCAGAATGCTGTTCATGCGGATGTCAGTCCCGATATCATAATTGATTTCACCGCGGGGCATCGTGCAGAAAGCTCTCTTCAGCAGAGAAACAAGATGGTCCGTGCTCTCTCTGCTGCAGATAAAGATTTCCACAGGGCAGGTCTGAATCAGGTCATGATACTGGCGGGTAAGTTTTTTATAATTGATGGTCTCGCAGCTTTCTACGCTGCCGTAGCGACCAACGGCGAAATCCTCATAACAGCACATTTCCTCAATGCAGCGGGTCAGGGAGTAGGATCTTTTGTTGTTGATTCTGCTGCGGATAATGTCACACAGATTATCTTTCTCACTGTCGACATACTGGGAAAGGAGAAGACCGCCTCTGGTGGCCGGATCCAGAAGCATTTCTGCGACAAGATCGATTGCATCCTTCAAAACAGCAGCACCTTCCGGCAGAAAACAGTCCTCGGGAAATGAAGCATAAAGGCCGACGGATTGAATTTCCCCTGCCTTTCTGACACAGGGTTCGATTATGGTTCCGTACAGCTCATCAAACCGATTGGACAGGCTTTCCATGGTCCGGTATGTTCTGGTACCGCGGCGAAGCACAAAGGGAATCAAAGCATTTATGGAAGCTGTTTCCTTCGTGAGTTGGGTGAGAAGCGATACCGACATACAGCATGTTTTGAATTTTGTAGACTGAAGGTGGTTTAAACTGACACCGGGCAGTATCTCAACTCTGTTCATTTTCATAACAACGGCATTATAACATAACTTATTCTAAAAATAAAACTGTTAAGGGAAAATACTTGACAGAGAGCTACTGCGGGAGTATACTCTGTCAAGGTAAAATGCTTGTCAGAGGAGGGCGCTATGGACCGTGCAGAATACGGCACTCTGTTTGATTATTACGGCGCCTTGCTGACAGACAGGCAGAGAGAATGCTATGATCTCTACTATAACGAGGATTATTCTCTGGCAGAAATTGCGGAAGCAATCGGCGTTTCCCGTCAGGCTGCGTGGGACAACATCCGCCATGCCGAGGAAAAGCTGAAGGAAATTGAAGAAAAAACAGGGCTGATCAGAAAGGTTCAGGATCTTGAATGGCGTTTGAAAGCTTATCAGAAAAACTAAACAGTGTTTTTAAGACCCTCCGCGGAAAAGGGAGGCTCACCGCTGCCGATGTGAAGCAGGGGATGAGAGAAGTCCGTATGGCACTCCTCGAAGCAGACGTCAGCTACAAGGTCGTTAAGGATTTCACTGCCAGGGTTACGGAGCGCGCCTCCGGTTCTGATGTTCTGGAAGCACTTTCTCCGGCACAGCAGGTCATTAAAATTGTCAACGAAGAGCTGTGTGCTCTGATGGGCCAGGAAAACAAAAAGCTCAGCCTTTCCTCCAATCCGCCGTCAGTGATTATGCTGGTCGGTCTTCAGGGCGCAGGTAAAACCACAAACGGAGCAAAGCTTGCCGGTTATGTGAAAAAGCAAGGCCGCAGACCTTTGCTGACGGCATGCGATGTCTATCGTCCGGCAGCTATTGCGCAGCTGGAAACCGTCGGAAAACAGCTGGACATTCCTGTCTTTCAGCAGGGCCAGGGGGATCCGGTTGCCATTGCCAAAGAAGCAGTCAGCCACGCCAAAAAGCATGGAAATGATGTCGTATTCCTCGATACGGCAGGCCGTCTCCATATCGACGAAGAGCTTATGGACGAGCTTAAGAGAATCCGGGAAGCGACGAATCCGTCGGAAATTCTCTTCGTTGTCGATGCGATGACGGGCCAGGACGCCGTCAATGCGGCAACGGCATTTGACGAAGCGCTCGGTATTACCGGAATCATGCTTACCAAGCTGCACGGCGATGCCAGAGGCGGCGCGGCGCTTTCCATCACGGCAGTGACCGGGAAACCGATTAAGTTTATCGGGACAGGTGAGAAGCTGGATATGATTGAGCCGTTCCATCCGGACAGAATGGCGTCCAGAATTCTCGGAATGGGTGACGTGCTCACGCTGATTGAAAAGGCAGAGCAAAGCTTCGATGAAAAAAAAGCACTGGAAGCCGCAGAAAAGCTCCGTGCCAACAAGTTTTCTCTGAATGATTATCTGGAGCAGATGGACCAGCTGAGAAATATGGGAGATCTGGGAGATCTGGCAAGCATGATCCCCGGAATGGATGCCAAAGCACTGAAGGGTGCGCAGATTGATGAAAAGGCTCTCTCTCACCAGAAGGCAATTATCCAGTCCATGACGATGAAAGAGCGAGAGAATCCCTCTATCATCAATTCCAGCCGAAAAAAGCGCATCGCTGCAGGATCCGGCACTTCTGTTGTCGATGTAAACCGGGTGCTGAAACAGTTCGAAGCAATGCAGCAGATGATGAAACAGTTCAGCGGAAAAAAGATGAAAAAAATGCAGAAAAAATTCGGATCCATGGGAAACTTCGGCAGTTTTCCCACAGGCTTCGGTTTTTAATAAACAATTCTTATTTTTGAAAGGAATATAAAAATGGTTAAAATCAGACTGCGCAGAGTCGGCGCAAAGAAGAGCCCCTTCTATCGTGTTATTGTTGCGGATTCCCGTGCACCCCGTGACGGCCGTTCCATCGAGGAACTCGGTACCTATGATCCTTCCGCAGAAGGCGAAAAGATTAAGGTCGACATGGAAAGAGTGAAGTACTGGATTGCCAACGGTGCTCAGCCCACGGATACCGTTCGCGGCCTCATCAAAAAGCTCGAAAAGTAAAACAGGTTTCCACCGGCATGAAAGAATTACTGACCTACATTGTGCAGAGCCTTGTCGATCATCCCGACGAAGTATCTGTGACCGAGCGCAAAAACGGTGGCGAGACGGTTTATGAAGTCCGTGTTGCTGACGGAGATATGGGCAAGGTCATTGGCCGGCAGGGAAGAATCGTAAAACAGATTCGTATTCTCATGCGGGCTGTTGCCCAGCGAAAGGGCAAAAAAGTTCATGTTGAAATCATGGATTAACCTGAAATAAAAAATCCTGGAGAGAATTCTCCAGGATTTTTTATTGTTTTTGACTTCAGACCTCGTATTCGTAGTGGGGCTTCTCAATTTCGTAGGGAGTGAGAAGTGTATCTTTGCGTTCCATGTTGTCATAGTGCTTCTTGAGAGCAGGTTCAACAACGTGGAACAGGAGTTTACCGTCGAGGTCAAAGAAGAATACGCAGAACAGTCCAGCAAAGAGAGCAAAGACAATTCCGAAAAGCTTAAGGAAGAATTTAATCAGTTTTTTCTTCATGTTTTCACCTCTTACCAGGTCATGATGTCGTCAAAGTCAAGCAGAGACGGGTCAAGAGGCTCTTCCTGCATAACAGTTGACATGAAGTCGTTTATGCCGCGGCGAATCTCTGCTCTGGAGACAGTACGGCAATCGGGCAGTGCGTGGGGAAGCCAGAAGGCGGGAACGTTTCTCTTGCGGAATTCATCCTCGAAGAGACCGTGGACACCCTGCATACCTTTGCACTGCAGCTGGTCGTACATGCAGACCATGTCACAATGGAACTTCTCCATGTAATCCCACAGCTCAAAGATGTGGTGCATGCCGCCGACAGCCATACGGCGCATTGGAGCCCACATATGGTAGACTGCCATGTCTTCCAGGCAGTTTTCATAAGAGTCAGTACGAATCTGCATATCGAACATGAGAGAGTCCATGTTGATGATAACATTCAGACCCCAGCAGTTATATGCCCAGGTGCACCAGTTGGAGTAGTACAGAGGAGCGCAGGACCATGCAATTACGCGGTGTCTCGTCTGCGGGAAGGGATTGATGTTCTTCTTTACGCAGCGTTCCATAATCTTGCGGACTTTCTTGTCGCAATCGTCCCAGATTGTGTTGTCCCAAGCGCCGTACTGCGTCTGATAGATTCTGTACAGTGCCTGTGCTACGCCGCAGATCGGGTAGTTGTTGGAGTTACCGGCAACTTCCCACTTCTCCCACTCGAATGCCTGAAGCTTATTCTGCTTCTCAATCATTCTGACCAGCTGATTCCAGTCAAACGGAATACCGTACTGTTCTTCAATGAACTTCCACAGCTGCTCGATTTCATTCATGCAGTATTTCTTGACCAGAGGATCATCAAACTGCATAGGCATCGGAATTGCAAACAGGGGCTTGTCCATGAACCAGTCCTGAAGAATCGTGGTGGAGATGGAAGCATCGCATGCTTCGTTGACGGAAACAACTGCGGGCCATGCATCGGGCATATCATCAAGAACAAACAGACCGGATTCGGCCTGGCACATCGGGCAGGGGTCACCGGGAAGACCGATAGACTGGACAGCGTCGATGTAGTTCAGAACGGTATGGCTGTTGACGTGGCAGGTAACGAAATAAGGAATCATTTCCATCGGAATTGCCTTCAGGCTGTCTGCCCAGGGATAGAACAGGCCGCCCCAAACGGTCTCATTGATACCGATGGTGTGCTTGTAGGCATCGTTCTGCTTGTTACCGTGCAGTCTGGTATCTGCTACGAACATTCCGAGAATCTGGTCCAGAGATGCTCTGACCATTCCTCTGTAATGCCATGCGGAAGCGCGAAGAGCTTCCCCGCGGAGACCCTGAAGGCCTCTGTCAAACCAGTGGATAACAGGGAGATAGGTCTGGCCTACCCAACGATAGCGCCATACACCTTTTGCGAAGGGAACGAGACCGCCGAACTCCATAACATCCTTTACGATGTTGACATAGTTGTAGCACCAGATGTTGAAGAAATAGTAAGCGGTGTCTTTTACGCCACGCCACTCACGATGTTTGTACAGACCGGTTTTATCTTCCAGAATGTCACCGAGACGACGCTCGCCGTGGGGCTTGCCGTACCAGAAGTCTTTCAATGCTTTTTTCATGTCAGCCATTTTACTTTGCCTCCTGGATGTGTTTGATTTCTACGCTCTCGACGAATGCCTGGAATCTCGTTCTCAGCTGGCCGGAAGCAGTGTTGATATACTCTTTTTCAATGGAGCATACGGGAAGACCGAAGTCTCTCTTCATGATGATGGTATCGATAACTCTCTCATAGCTCCAGTACTCACAGAACTTGTTGGAAGCAACAATCAGACCGTCTGCCTTGTATTCCTTGGCAAGATCTGCAAGACGCTGCTTTCTGGCTCTCATTTCATCCTGAGGCATGAAGCGCGGGCAGTTGCTGGTCTGCAGATAGTGACGGGCAATGGTGTAGAGAGGATCGGCACCTTCCGGAATCTCGATGGGAATACGAGACTCAACGGCACCGTAGCAGTATCTGTCTGCACAGACGAATGCACCGCAGCCTTCAATCAGCTTGATGAAGTCGGGATCGTCGTTTTCAGAACCGCAGAGGACAGCGCGGCAGCGCCAGGGATTGGTTGCATCGGGCTTTCTCTTTTTAAGCTCGGCAGCAGTCTCACGCAGATAGGGGAGAATCAGATGCTTCGGGCAAACAAGAGAGCAGAGCTGAATCACAGCAAATTCGTAGCCGGAAATGGTGGGATTGTCCAGCTTGCGGTAATCGCCGATTTCATTGATGAGCTTGCAGACTTCATTGTGCTGTTCAACAGACTTCAGAATAGCCTCGTCAGAGGTATCAATTCCGAACTTCTCATGGAGAGGATTCAGAACGTGGGCACGAAGCTGGTCTGTGTACCAATGATAGCTGTTCTCATTGTTCTTCATAGGAACATCGGAGAACTCACAGAAGAAATCGGGATTCTGGATAATCTGCATATCATCGACGGAATCCAGATGCTTCTGCTGCAGGTGCTCCTGGAAACGGCAGGTAGCTGTGCAGGTTTCTGTTGCCATTTGTGCATCGAGGAAGTTGTAACCACCTTCCAGAGCACGTTCCATCAGGGAACGGCTGTAATGGCAGGTTCTTGCGGAAAGATAGTAGGTTGCGATGTCGGGGGAAGTGCAGCGAGGTGCTCTCAGACGAACGGAGAAGCAACCGGGGAGATCGAGAAGGACTTCAGGCATAAAGTAGCAGGTATAGCCAATGGCACGCAGACCTTCTGCTTTGCCCTGCTGGACAAGCTCATTATTGGCATCCTGAAGCAGATTCTCAAAATAAATCAGATGCTTTAAATCTTTCAACTTTTCACCTCCTGTAAGTTTATCGATTATAAGCTATATCATTATATAGGAAACGCAAGGATTATTCAATAAAATATCTTTCAATATGACAAAAATAAAACAATTATCTGTTTATCTCCCGGTCGGCGGCTTCCAGTGCCTCTAAAATGACAGAGTCCATATCATAGTAACGATACTGCCCCAGTCTGCCGCCGAAAATCACATCCGGGCGGGTATCTGCCATTGCCCGATATTTCAGATAAAGAGCGGAATTCTTCTCATCGTTCACCGGATAATAGGGTTCATCGCCCAGTTTCCATTCCGAGGAATATTCTCTGGAAATGACAGTTTTCGGTGAAGAATTTCCGGGCTCGAAATGCTTGTGTTCAATGATTCTGGTGTAAGGAGTTTCCGAATCCGTATAATTCATGACGGAGCAGCCCTGATAATCTTTCACGTCCAGAGTCTCCGTTTCAAATCTGACGGAACGATACTCAAGAGGACCGAGCGCATAATCAAAAAATTCATCGATTGCACCGGTGTACACCAGCTTAGCAGCTCTGTATTTTCCGGGTACATAGGCCTCTCCGGTGTGAACCTCAATCCCGTGAAGTATTTCGGCAACCATGGAGGTATATCCTCCGACAGGAATCCCCTGATATTTCGCATTGAAATAACAGTTATCATAGGAAAATCTCACAGGAAGGCGCTTGATGATAAAGGAGGGAAGCTCGCTGCAGGGACGCCCCCACTGTTTTTCTGTATAACCCTTTACCAGCTTTTCATAGATGTCCGTACCAACCATGGAGATAACATGCTCTTCCAGAGAATCCTGACTAAGGCTTTGCGGTTGGGAAGAACTCTGGCGGGATATGATTTCTTTTGCTTCATCTGCCGTGGTGATTCCCCACATCTTTGCAAATGTGTACATGTTAAACGGGAGAGAGTACAGTTCCCCTCTGTAATTTGCCGTTACAGTGTGGATATAGTCATTGAAATGAGCATACTTCGTTACGAAACTCCATACTCTGTCGCTGTTGGTATGGAAAATATGCGCGCCGTATCTGTGAACCTGGATTCCTTCCAGCTCCTCGGTATAAGCATTTCCCGCAATGTGGCCGCGTCTGTCAATAACAAGGACGCGTTTCCCCGCATCGGCCATCTGCCGTGCAAATACTGCGCCGAATAATCCGGCGCCGACAATCAGATAATCGTACAACTCAGTTTTCTCCTGAGAAGCCAACCTGAAGCGCAGGTGCCCGGATTCCGATTTCTTCCAGGGCGGCATCCATTGCCTGTTCATTTTCACAGATGTAATCTGCAAATTCCTTGCCGTCCCTGACAAATACCATACGGAAATACTGGAATACAGTGCTGCCGCAGCACAGCTTTCCGTTGACTTCATGAATACGAATGAATACCTTGTCCATATCCGAATAGGGAATACAACGCATTTTCAGACCGTCGCGGAAATACACGCCAAGAGTTCCGACTTTCAGCTTCTCAAAGCTTTTTGCTTCGGAAAAATCGCGATTGTATTCCGCATTTTTGAATTCTGCCATAAGCCTCAGAGCTCCTCGTCCGGAAATTCCTCAAATTCAATATCAAATTCCGACTTCAGGTCAATCACTTCTTCACAGGTGTCGCAGAAAAACTCTTCGTCCTCATTATAATCTTCAGACGAAAGAATCATGTCGCCGCAGACAGGGCAGCTTCCGTCAAATCCGAAGCGGGTCGTAAACTTTCTTCCGGAAAGCTTTCGATTGGAAAGCTCTCGGACATACCATCCCTCAAAATCAGCTGCGGCATCGCCGTAATGGGCATAACCGCTGAATATGGCATCCTTGATGCAGGAAGCGACCGCCTTGCAGAGAGCTTCAAAAAGCTGCCCGAGAAAGTCAAAGCTGATTTCATATGCCTCGAAACTGACAAAACTGGCTGCGGTATAGAAGCTTCCGGGAATGACTTCCGGATTCTGCGGACCATATTCGGCAATGACCATGTTGATTGCCTTTTCCAGTTTCGCAGGGGAAACCTTTTCTTCAAAATTAATAACAATACCGATATCTTTCATATAACAATCTCCAGACTGAAAATGATATGTAATGTATTTATTTTATATGATAGCGTCCGTCATTGCAAGAGCAGAGAAAAAGGAGAGGTCAGATTCCTCTCCTTTTCGGTCATCAGTATTCTCTTGTGTCACCGTAGAAGTCAGGGTCACCGTTCAGCTTTTCCAGATCTGCCAGAAACAGAGAACATTCTCCGTCAGAGGGGAAATGGAAACAGCTGCGGGGACTTACGGAGAAACGGGCAATTGCCGGCCCGTCCATCAGGCAGCTTCTCTTGAACTGCTGGGAGAACAGACGCTTTGACCAGCTCGTCAACCAGCGAATCAGCTCTTCATCCGTGAATTCGTCACCGTAAGCAGCCTTTGCCAGACGGAACGTCTTGGAAGGGGTAAAACCGCAGACCAGAATCTGATAGGTAAAGAAATCCTGCAGACTGTAGGAACCGACGGCATCCTCACTCTTCTGCTCGATCAGATCATCGTGAACCGGCAGAAGTTCCGGCGTAACCGGACAATCCAGAACATCATAGAGAGCGGCTTTCAGAGTCTTATTGTCTGTGGTCTTGGCAATATACGCAACAACGGCGCGAACCTGCGTTTTGGTCAGGCCCATGTTGACGTCGTAGTTCGAGGTATGATCGCCGTTGAAGGTACACCAGCCATCGATGAATTCACTCAAATCCTCTGTACCGACATCAAGACCGTTCACCTTGTTGGCAATATCGAGAAGGACCATTGTGCGCATACGGGCCTGAGCATTTTCAAAGGCTACGGAATAATCGTCACGTGCGTGACCAATCTCATCAAAGTGCGCATTGACACTGTTGGATATATTGATAACCCGAACCTCGCATCCCCACTGCTCGGCCACGGTTACGGCGTTGTTCTTGGTTCTGGAAGTAGTTCCGAAACAGGGCATCGTGCAGGCAATCACATTTTCGGAAGGGAGATTGAGCTTCTTCACTGTCATGGCGGCAACCATGACGGCGAGGGTGGAGTCCACACCGCCGGAGATCCCGACAACGCAGTGGTCCAGACCGGTCTGCGACATTCTCTTCATCAGAGCAGAAGTCTGAATGTCCAGAATCCGTTCGCAGCAGGCATCCAGAGCGTCCTCACATTCCGGGAGATGCGGATGTTTGGAAAACGTTCGTGTTAATTCCGTGCAGGCAAACTCTTTTCCCCAGATTTTGCGGTAATGCGGATGCGTTTCGGTGCCAAATCTGCCGTTTTCCCGACGCATATTCATCAGATACTGAATATCCAGTTCCGTTACAGCGAGAGAATCACTGCCTTCCTCACAGGCAAGGAGTTTCCCGTTCTCTGCAGCCAGGCAGAGGCCGGAGTAAGAATTATCGGTAGTGGATTCTCCTCTGCCGGGTGCAGCGAGCAGCAGTCCGCAGAGAAGCCGGCGGGAATCATTTTTTGCACAGCTGACAGCAGTATCCGTGGAAGTGACGGTTTCCGGGAAGTCAGCCATTCTTGCCACGACGGTTGCTCCGGACAGAACGTGCCGGACGGAAGGCGGACACAAATCTGAGATATCACTGCCTAACTCTACCGCCACTTTCAAATCAGGAATCCGGGAGTGCTCAAAAAGGAAATCCGGAGACAGAACGGCAGAATGCACATTGCCGATATTGACTTCCTGCGCAAATCCCGCAGGACAACCCTTCGGGACGATCCCCAAAAGTTCCCCGTTACAGATTGCTGCAGCGCAGGAATAGACTCTGGCTCCAACTTCCAGCGGAAGTCCAACGAAAGCAAGTAAATCTGTTCCGTAGCTGGAATCGCAGATTTCAATCAGAGCATCTCTGGCACCGTCCAGAAGAACCCGATGGTTCAACAGGTCTCCGCAGGTACAGCCGGTTACACACAGCTCGGGAAAAACCAGAATCTTCACGCCGAGTTCGGAGGCTTCATTGATACAGGAGATAATGGCTTCCGTATTGAATACGGTATCAGCAACTTTGATGACCGGAGATGCGGAGGCTACTTTTACAAAGCCGTCCTTCATCAGAATTTAATCCTCTCTTCCAGCCAGGACTTCACCTGGTCGACAGGAATGCGAACCTGTTCCATCGTATCGCGGTCACGAATCGTAACGCAGTGGTCCGCTGCATCGGTTTCCGTTCCTACAGTATTGAAATCGAAAGTGATGCAGTAGGGAGTTCCGATTTCGTCCTGCCGACGGTAACGCTTGCCGATGGATCCGGTTTCGTCGTAATCGCACATAAACTCCTTGGAAAGCTCCCGATAGAGTTCCATGGCAGGGCCGGAAAGAACATCCTTCTTGGAAAGCGGAAGAACAGCGCATTTAAACGGTGCAAGGAACGGATGGAGATGAAGGACCGTACGGACATCATTTTTCTGCGCATCCACGACTTCTTCATGGTATGCTTCACAGAGGAAAGCCAGAGCTACGCGATCACAGCCGAGGGAAGGCTCAATGACATAGGGAATGTAGTGCTCATTGCTCTCCTGGTCAAAGTAAGTAAGATCTTTGCCGGAAGCTTCCTGATGACGGCCAAGGTCATAGTCTGTTCTGTCGGCAATTCCCCAGAGCTCGCCCCAGTCGGTGAAGGGGAAAGCATATTCAATGTCGGTGGTGGCGCGGGAATAAAAGGCCAGCTCAGCCGGTTCATGGTCGCGAAGGCGCAGATTCTCTTCTTTGATACCGAGAGAGGTAAGCCAGTTCCTGCAGTAATCCTTCCAGTAGGCAAACCATTCCAGGTCAGTTCCGGGTTTGCAGAAGAATTCACATTCCATCTGCTCAAACTCACGGGTACGGAATGTGAAGTTGCCCGGGGTGATTTCGTTGCGGAAAGCTTTGCCGACCTGGCAGACACCGAAGGGCAGCTTTTTACGGGTTGTTCTTGCAATATTTGCAAAGTTGACAAAGATTCCCTGTGCAGTTTCCGGACGGAGATAGCAGACCGAGGAAGAGTCTTCCGTTACACCGATTGCCGTTTTGAACATGAGATTGAACTTCCGAATCGGGGTAAAGTCATGCTTTCCGCATACCGGGCAGAGGATATCGCCGTGATCGGCAATGAAGGAATCCATTTCATCAAAGGACATGGCATCCACATTGATTTCAGAATGAGCCTCACCGATCAGCTTGTCCGCTCTGTGGCGGGCCTTGCAGCTGCGGCAGTCCAGCAAAGGATCGGAAAAGCTGGAAACATGTCCCGTGGTAATCCAGGTCTGGGGATTCATGATGATTGCTGCATCGAGACCTACGTTATAAGGGCTTTCCTGAACGAATTTCTTCAGCCAGGCCTTCTTGACATTGTTTTTGAATTCCGTTCCCAGAGGACCGTAATCCCAGGAATTGGCAAGGCCGCCGTAGATTTCGGAACCAGCATAGATAAAGCCGCGGTTTTTGCACAAGGCAACGATTTTGTCCAGAGTTTTGTCTTCTTTTTTCATTTTACTTCCTTTCCCGATGCTGGATACACCGGAGATAAATTATACAATTATTCAATATATCATAATCGCGGCTATTATGCTATAATAACGCATATGAAAAAACGTATTATGCTGATCCTGAGCATGACTTTTCTTGCCGCAGTGCTGGTGTTCTCCCTGAATCTCCAGACCATCATCGGGGTGAAAAAGTCGGAGGCGGCCACGGAACCGCAGGAAGAAGCGGTGGTTTTTCCGTCAATGGAGACGGTTCCGCCGTCGATTCTGCCGACATCTTCCGCAGCGGTACCGGCTCCGGAGCCGACACCGGAACCGACCCCATTCCGAAACGGGAAAATCATCTACCTGACCTTTGACGACGGTCCGTATATGTATACAGAAGAACTTCTGGATATACTTGATGAATACAATGTAAAAGCTACTTTTTTCGTAACAGACACCAGGCCCGAATATGAAAATTTGATCGGCGAAGAGTATTCCGGAGGCCACAGTGTAGGACTTCATGCCTATCATCATGTCTGGTCGGAGGTATACGCAAATGAAGAAGCCTTTTATGAAGACTTCCAAAAAATGCAGGAGGTCATTAAAGAACAGACGGGGGCATATACCGATATCTTCCGTTTCCCCGGCGGAAGCTCCAATGAGAGAACCGATCATGTTGCCCATATGATGACGCATCTGGCAAAAGAGATGACGGAGAAGGGTTATGTGTATTTTGACTGGGATCTGGATTCCAGGGATGCTATGGAAGCGAAAACGGCATCGGAGGTTCTGGCCAATCTGAAATCCGGTACAGAAAGCTGCAAAGAATATTCGGTGATTCTGTGCCACGATGTTTATGAACATACAATCAGTGCTATGGAGGAGTTCATCCCCTGGGCTCTGAAAGAAGGCTATCAGTTTCAGCCGCTGACAGCGGACAGCCCGAATGCGCACCATATAATAAAAAACTGACAGGAGATTATCATGATACTGGCGTTTGATGTTGGAAATACCAATATTGTACTCGGTACAATTGAAGACGGAGAGATTATCAATTCCGTCCGAATGAGGACGGACCCGACGGCCACTTCTGCGGAATATGCAGTGAAAATCATAGCCATGCTGAAGCTTATGAAAAGAGAACTGAATGAGTTTGCAGGGGCCATTGTCTCCACGGTTGTTCCGCAGCTGGGGACTACGCTGAAAGAGGCTATAAAAGACGTAACCGGATGCGATGCAATTATTGTTTCCCACAAAATTGATATCGGCCTGAAAATTGATATCGATGAGCCGGCGAGTGTGGCGGGAGATCTTCTGGTTTCGGGAGTTGCGGTCAGGGAGTATTACGGTTATCCGGCAATTGTTCTCGATCTGGGAACAGCAACAACGATTACGGTAGTAAACCCGGAAGGTGCATTCGGTGGCGGAGCCATTATTCCCGGAATATTTCTCGGGCTGAATGCTTTGGCAAACGGAACGGCACTGCTGCCGGAAATTTCCGTCTCGGCGCCCGAACACTGTATTGGAACCAATACGGTTGACTGTATGCGCTCCGGCGCGGTTTTTGGGAATGCTGCACTGATTGACGGCATGATTGACAGAATGGAAGAAGAGATAGGTCAGCCCTGTAAACTGGTTGCAACAGGAGGTCTGGCATCATCCATAGTAGAATACTGCAGGCACGATATTGTCTGTGACGACGACCTGCTCCTCAAGGGACTTTGGGCGATTTATAAGAGAAACAATTAATTTTGTATACAAAGGAGAAAAGACATGAAGAAATTTTTTGAAGAATTCAAGGCATTTATCAGCAAGGGTAATGTCATCAGCATGGCTATCGGCATTATCATCGGCGGTGCATTCACGGCAATCGTCAACAGTGTAGTGGAACAGCTGATTTCCCCGCTGATTGGTCTGATCTGCGGCGGAATTGATTTTTCCGGTCTTGCAGTAAAAGTCGGTGAGGCTTCCTTCGGATTCGGAGCGGTCATCAATGCAGTTATTACCTTCCTGCTGACGGCACTCGTTCTGTTCTTCATCATGAAGGCCTTCAACAAGTTTGAAGAGGAATCAAAGAAGCTTCTGAAAAAGAAGGAAGAGGAAGAAGCTCCGGCAGATCCGGAACCCAGCGAAGAAGTAAAGCTCCTTATGGAAATTCGCGACGCACTGAAGAAGTAAACAATTGACCCGAAAGCCACCCGGTAAAATCATTTTGCCGGGTGGCTTTCACAGTCGGTTATCTTATTTGGTTTTCGGGGTGTCGATGTTCAGATAGTCATCCACGATTTCCAGTACAGTATCATCTTTCAGAATAATGGAAATTTCAATTCGACGGTTCTGCGCTTTCCCTTCTTCCGAATAGTTGGGAGCAACGGGACGGGTTTCTCCGTATCCCGCCGCACAGAAATACTGCGAATAGGGATTGAGACCGTTGTTGAGAAGGAACGTCAGAACGGAATTGGCGCGTTCCGTAGAAAGCGTTCGGTTGGTTTCCGGGGTGCCGTCGGTGTCTGTATGTCCGGAAATGACGATGGAGTCGATATATTTGGCATTGCTGCTGTCGGAAAGAAACTGGGAAAAAACAGATGCCAGCTGCTTCAGAGGTGCTTCTGCGTCTGGTTTGATCCAATAGGAACCGGTATCAAAAAGAATTCCCTCGTCCAATATAATACTTCCGTTTTCCCCGATGCTCACCTTGCTGGGATCTCCGGTGGCCTTGACGATCCCGTCTTTAATCTGATTGAGAATTGAAAGACGGAGAACGGCAATTGTCTGCATCTGACCGCGCATCTCCTGAATTTCTTCATTGGCAGCGGCGAGGTATTTTTCCTGACTGTCAATCAGTGCCTGTTGGGAAGCCAGCTCTTTCTGCTTACCTTTCAGCTCCTTCGTTGCATCATCCAGATCCAGCTGGATTTTTACCAGTGCATCCTGTGCATCTTCTACTTCCAGTTCAGTGAGCTGAAGCTGAGCCTTAGTGTCGGAGAGAAGCTCCTGCGTGTTCTGCAGATTGTTTCCGGTTACGAGATTCTGAATGTAGGAAAGAAGCATGAGGAAAAAGAGAATCAAAGCAAAAGAACTCATCATATCGGCATAAGATGGCCAGAATCCCTGCTCTCCGCTTTCTTTTGCAGCCTCGGAACTTTTTGCTCCGAAAGTTCTTCGCCTCATTTTTCACCGCCTCTCACCATTCTGGCAATATCGCGGACGGAGAGATCCAGACGTTCGATGCTTCCGCGAAGATTGTATTCAATCTCGGAGAAATCGTGGATGCCGGAGGTAAAGGTTTCCACGGTTTTATTGAAATCTGCCAGATTTTTCGTCATGGCGGCGGTGCTTTCCGTGAGGGCTTTCAGCATCTTGTTGCCGAGATCGATTTCTCCGTTAATAGCTTCTGTGGGAAGGGAGGGAGCAACGCTCTGATCCAGCCAGAGTTCCACTCTCGTCTGCATGGTCTCCCTGGCACCGGAAGGTGAGAAAATGGAGCGGAGAATCGTCAGAATAATCGAGCAGGCAACGCCGACGAGAGAAGTGTAGAAAGCGATACCCATTCCGGACAAAGCGGACATGAGCCCGCTGCCTACGCTGTCAAGGACAGAAAGCCATTCGCTGGTGTTGGAATAGCTGATCAGTTCCGTAAGGGAACTGACGGAAAGAGAAAGGCCGAGAAAAGTCCCGAAAAGTCCGAGAGTGACAAAAAGCGATACTGCATTGCTCAGAAATCTTTCGCAGAGCTTCAGTCCTCCCAGCTTTGCATTGACAGAATCCTCAATGATTGCGGGAGTATTGACGTCAATGCCGAAATGCTTATAAGCTTCCGCATAACGGTTTACAGTGTACCGCAGAAAACCGTTGTTTTCCTTGAGCCCGCTGCTGACCTGGGAAGAAATTCTTTTATATCTCAGGTATACATGAAACAGAACGATAACGGACAAAATGAAAAGTCCCAAAATCGCTACGATGACAACAATACCGGCAAAGGGCATGTTCTTCAGATTTGCCATAACAAAACCTCCCGAATTGGTATACAAAAATAGTATCACAATTCAGGAGGCGAAAATTTAATATTTAATGAATAAACAGAGAAAAATTATTGAATCCAGGCATTAATCTGCTCTCTGAGCCAGGCAGCCCATTCATCAATTCCTTCCCCTGTGCGAGAGGAGATCGGAATGATTTTGATGTTGGGGTTGAGCTTGTAGACGTACTTCTTGCAGGCCTCAAGGTCGAAATCAAAATAGGGAAGAACATCAATCTTGTTAATCAGGAGGCAATCGCAGATTGAGAACATGAGCGGGTATTTCAGAGGCTTGTCATCACCCTCCGGAACGGAGAGGATCATGGCATTCTTTACAGCGCCGGTATCAAATTCTGCCGGGCATACGAGATTGCCGACATTTTCAAGAATGGCAAAGTCGATGTCATCATCACCGAGACCGCGAATTCCCTGACGGGTCATATCTGCGTCCAGATGGCACATGCCGCCGGTGTGGAGCTGAATGACCTTGGCACCGGTCTTCTCGATGGTGGCAGCATCGACGTCAGAATCAATGTCGGCTTCCATTACGCCAATCCGGTATTCATCTTTCAAAGCGGCAATGGTCTGCTTCAGCGTCGTCGTTTTCCCGGAGCCGGGGGAACTCATCAGATTCAGCAGGAATGTTTTGTTTTCCTTCAATTCCTTGCGGAGTCTGTCGGCATCACGGTCATTGTTTTCAAAGACACTCTGTTTTATTTCAAGAATTCTGTATCCTTCCATATTATTCTCCTTTATGATATAATCCACAGGTATTGGTTATTATACCACCGGGAGAGAATGATGTACAAGTATGTTTTGTTTGATATGGACGGGACCGTTCTGGATACCATTCAGGATTTAACGGATGCTGTCAATTATACATTGCGCCGGTTTCGGTATCCGGAAATTACGACGGATGATTGCAAATATGCTTTAGGAAACGGTGCCAGACATCTTCTCGAAGTTTCCACACCTCCCGGGGCAGATATCGAAGCACTGCTGGAGGTCTACCTCCCTTATTACAAGGACCATTGCCTGATTAAAACTGCGCCGTATCCCGGCATTATGGAACTTATGGAGAAGCTGAAGTCCGCCGGCATCACGATGGCAGTGATTTCCAATAAACCGGATGCCGCCACCAGAGAACTGGCAGACAGATTTTTTTCGGGTCTGCTGGATTTTGCCGTGGGCGAGAGCGAAACTGTCAAGCGGAAACCGAACCCGGATGCTGTTCTTGCGGCCATCCGGAATTTCAATGCAGCGCCGGAAGACTGCGTTTATGTCGGAGACACAGAAGTGGATATCCGAACGGCTGAAAATGCCGGGATTCACTGCATTACCGTCGGCTGGGGATTTCGGACCCGACAGGATCTGTTCGATGCCGGTGCAACAGAATTCGTTTCCGATGCGGAAGATCTGTACCGCGCAATCATGAGCCGCTGAAATGACAGAAACTGTAAGAGAAAAGCTGAATATCTACAAAGAAAACCTTCTGGAATGGAACAAAGTAATGAATCTGACCGCTATCACGGATCCCGAAGAAGTTGACAGACTTCATTTTCTGGATTCTCTGGCTCTTCTGGATGTGGAAGACTTCTCAAAGAAGCAGGTGATCGATGTCGGAACGGGAGCCGGATTCCCCGGGCTTCCGCTGAAGATTGCGGAGGATTCCGTTCACCTTTGCCTTCTGGACAGTCTGGACAAGCGCATCGGATTTCTGAAGGATACCTGCAGCAAGCTGAATCTTTCTGAAGTGCAGTGTATTCACTCCCGAGCAGAGGATATTCCGGAGGGAATGCGGGAATTTTTCGATATTTCCGTTTCCAGAGCGGTAGCCCGGCTGAATACACTGGCGGAATTCTGCCTGCCTTATGTGAAAGTGGGAGGCTGCTTTATAGCCATGAAAGGACCTGATTATGAAGAAGAGCTGGAGCAGGCAAAACCGGCAATCAGGACGCTGGGCGGGAAAACGGAACGCTGCGTTACCTATGAGATTCCGGGAACGGAAATCCGTCACAGTGCAATCGTAATCCGAAAAATCAGCAATACCCCCGCAAAATATCCCCGCAGATTTGCACAGATAAAAAAATCCCCGCTTTGAGTTTTTACTTGAGGTAGTAGCTGTTAAATATGAAAAACCTGAATTCCAAATCTCTTGTTGTAATCATCATTGCTGTCATCATGGTTCTGGCGCTGGCGGCGTTTCTGCTCCTGTTCCGAAACCTGAGAGAAGCGCAAACCTATGACAAGTATATCAGTGCTGCGCAGCTGGCAATGGAAAACAACGATTATGAAAACGCACTGGCATCCTTGCGAAAAGCGGCCGGAGCCTCAAAAAATGATGAATGTCTGCTGATGATGTCGCAGTGCTATGAGCAGCTGGGAAACTATGACAAAGCCCTGGATGCGCTTTATGACATGGATACGAACAACCCCACTGTCAGGGCGCGAATTACCGCTCTGGAAGCCAGAAAGAAGAACAGTGCCGCCGGCGGTTCTGTCATAATCGCCGGGGGAGAATATCCTCTGGACAGTACTTCCCTTGTCCTGGACGGGAAGGGGCTGAACAGTTCCGTGATTGGAGAGATCGTTCAGCTGTATTCCATTGACAATCTGTCTCTGGCGGATAATCAGCTGGGAAGTCTGTCGGGTCTGGAAGTCCTGGGAGGTCTGACGACGCTGAATATCAGCAACAATTCTGTCACGGATCTTTCCCCGCTTGCCGGGTTGACATCACTGCGTACGCTGTATCTTGACGGGAATCCTGTTACGGATTTTTCCCCGCTGTACAATCTCCCCAATCTGACTTTCCTGAGTATCAAAGGAATCGAAGTAAAGGAATCTGCCATGAAAGCGCTCTCCACGGCACTGCCGAACTGTGCAGTGAACGGAGCAGATACCAGCGCAGATGCCCACCTGATTGCCTTAGGCGGGAGAACCTTTGATGCCGACACATCAGAACCGCTGGATCTGAGCAACCTCGGAATCACGGATATTTCGGCATTGTCACAGTGCCGGAATCTGACCAGCGTGAACCTGAGCGGGAATCAGATTACCGATATCAGTCCGCTGATGGAGATTCAGTATCTGAATACGGTGAATATTTCCAACAACCTTGTTACAGACATTCGTCCTCTGATGGGTATTTCCGGACTGCGGATTCTGTATGCCTCCGGGAATTCCATTACTTCAACCGTTTCCTTAGGAGCCAACACGTCACTGATTGAACTGGACCTGAGTTTCAATCCGATCAGCGACTTCTCCGGACTGAAGAAGCTGAAAAATCTGAACATGCTGAACCTGTCCAATACGGGTCTGAAACCGGATGATATCGAGAATTTCAAGATGCTGTCCAAAATGTATAACCTGGATATTACCAGCAACGCGGAAATATCCGGGGAAGCTTACGAGCAGCTGCAGGCAATGATTCCCAAATGCCAGATAACTCACTCGGAGCTGACATATAACTTCAGCTTCGGCGGGAGCGACATTCCCTCGGATACCACCACGCTGGATCTGCCGGGGCGCGGAATCAGCGATCTGGAACCGCTGAACCGGTTCAATAATCTGCAGTATATCAATCTCTCCAACAACAACATCAGCAATCTGTTCTTCTTCTCAACCACTGCGTGCAGGGAATCAATTACTTATCTGAACCTGGCCGACAATGAAATCATTGACCTGGCGGCGATCTCCTATCTGACTAATCTCCAGGTTCTGAACCTGACGAACAACAGTATCTACAGTGTTACGCCACTTTACGGACTGACAAATCTGAGAGAACTGTATATTGCGGGAAATCAGCTTTCCGAGGAGCAGCTGCTCCAACTGAACAGCTTTTTGCCGAACTGCACGATTATTGCAGATTAATATGGTATCCCGAAGGTAACCATGATATAATAACTCCATAAAGTATACGAAAGGAGCCATTCCAGTGAAATTTACGTTTACAGAAAAAAAGATGGATTCCTCCGAAGAACTGCGCAGCTATGCAGAGAAAAAAATCGGCAAGCTGGACAGATTCTTCAAGCAGGAAGCAGAAGCATTTGTAACCTTCAGCATTGAGCGCGGAAGATTTCTGGCAGAAATTACGATTCACAACAACGGCCTGTATTACAGAGCCAGTGAGCTGACGAATGATATGTATGCCTCTGTAGATTCCGGCGTAGCGGCAATCGAACGCCAGATCAGAAGAAACAAGACCCGTCTGGAAAAGCGCCTGAGGGAAGGTTCCATAGAAAAAGAAGCAGCACAGGCTCCGGCTTTCGCCGTTATTGACGAGGAACCGGACGATGAATTCAAGATTGTCAGAAGCAAACACTTTTCTATTATGCCTATGAACCCGGAGGAAGCAATTCTTCAGATGAATCTGCTTTCCCATGAATTCTTTGTGTTCAAGAATATGGATGAGAACGGAGCAGTGTCTGTAGTATACAAGCGTCGCAACGGAGGCTATGGCCTGATTTGCGATGATGGAAATGAAGAAGACTGAAGCAGTCGGAGGTAGCTGAATATGAATTGCCCGAGATGCGGTCATACGATGACCCTGGATACCCATCGCAAGATCCCTCTGAATATGTGCTATGAATGCGGATATATCGAGGGAAGAACCTTCAATGCCAATTTCGCTGCCGGCGAAAAAACGAATTTCGCACACATGAAATCGCTGAACTTCAATGAGGAAGCAGCATTTCTTGCCAAGAACCTGAATCTGGACGAGGAAGTTGTCCTTCAGTTCCTGGAAGCCCCTTATCATGAATGAAACAGAGACCCGGAATAATTTCCGGGGCTCTGTTATTATCACTGACACACAAAAGAATTCCAGCCTTCCAGACGGTTGTGCTTTCGAATCAGAAAGCCGTTGCTCCGGAGACACTTTTCAACTTCGCCCTCCCGACCGTCAATAATGCCGGAGCAGATGAATACGGCATCCTCCGCCATGAACGCTCTGACCTTCGGAGCAAGTGCGATAATCACATCGGCCACGATATTTGCCAGCACAAGATGGTAACCGGTGCCGAGAGAACGCACCAGAGAAGCATCTCCGATAACATCCCCGGCCAAAGCTTTCACTTTATCGGCCGCAGAAGGGTTGAGAGCTGCATTGCTCATGACTACATCCGGCGCCTTCGGGTCGATGTCCACGCTGACACAGGATTCACATCCCAGATTCAATGCCCCAATGCCCAGAATTCCGCTACCGCATCCCAAGTCCAGAACCTTCTTTCCGGCACCGGACCAGTTTTCCAGCTCCGCCAGACACATTCTCGTTGTTGCATGACTTCCGGTCCCGAAAATCAGACCGGGATCCAGAATCAGAGGAATCCTTCCGTCATCCGGAACAGATTCCCACTCCGGAACGACAACGAGCCGGTCTCCGACGGTGATGGGCTTGTAAAACTCTCTCCAGTTGTTTTCCCAGTCACTGTCCTGAACGGAGGCTGCTGTACATTCCGGATAGGCAGCGGTAATCCGATCCAGCAGAGCTTTGCCGTCGCAATCGTCATTCAGCCAGAATTTGATTCTGCTTTTTCCGCAGTAATTTTTTTCCAGATCTTCATCTACATAATCCCAGTACTGCGTATTGTTCTCCAGAAAGCTCCTGAAGTCCTCTTCACTTTCCACAACGAAACCGCTGATCCCGAGTTCTGTCAGCGCCTCGCAGCGGGAATCCAGCAGCTCCGGAGGCGTATCCATGGTAATTTCAAAGTATTTCATTGAATGTCATCCGTTCCAAAAATTGATTTAAAATAATCGTGCTGAATCACGTACTCTGAGTAGGCCATTTTATTGGTTACCAGGCTGCTGATTCTCTTCGTGTAAGCGGGCTCATCCGTAAATCCGTCAGCCGGAGTGAACTGATGCGTTTCTCCGTTGTAATAACCGCGTTCTGTCAGCCAGGAACGGTCATTCCAGACAACAAGAGGCTCGGCATCGGAAAACACGTCCCTTCCGGCCAGCATTCGGGAGTCGTATTCCAGACCGAACAGATTGGAAAGCGTGGGCAGAAGGTCTATGCTTGAGCAGGGAGCAGAAACCGTAATCGGTTCTTTCTCTTCAAGACTGCCGCACCAGATGATGGCGGAACTGTGATCGCGTGCCGGATTGGAATCGGGAGCGAATCCGTACAGCTCCTGCAGATGATCTTTCTTGTTGTCCCAGGCGCTGCTTTTCTGCAATCCGTAAGGATAATGATCAGAGGTGAGGCAGATGACGGTATCGTCTGCAATTCCGGCGTCTTCCAGTGAGGAAAGGAGATGTTCCAATGCGTACTCCAGTTCCTGGTTGGCGGCCAGATAGGCATTGACGGTGTCGGAGAAGGGGAGGCTTTCTCCAAATTCCCGGTTCTTATAGGACATGGCATTGGAATTGTATGCATAATTGCAATGTCCGCTGAAGGTCATGATATATACGCTGAAAGGCGACTTTTCGACAATCCTGGGGATAATATAGTCAAACATCTCCAGATCGCTGGGCGGCCAGGCCTCAGAAACGGCATTTTCCATGCCGCTGTATCTGGCGATATATTTGGAATAGCCCAGATTGGGGTGCGTCTGATTCCTTGAGTAATAGAACATATCCCCGTTGTGATAGGCTCTGCTGAAATAGCCCTGGCGCTGCAGCTGATTCCCCATGGTAAAATACATATTATGCCCGATGGACAGAGCCATGGCATCAGATTGCGTAGGAATGATTCCGGTCAGGAAAGAGTATTCTCCCGTTGAAGTGCTGCCCCCCCAGAACGGCTGATAATAATCCTCCAGCTGTATTCCTCGGGAAGCCAGACGGTACAGCGCAGGAGTGCGTTCCTCATCGATGACCTCTTTGGAAAAGGCTTCAGCACAGATCAGGATCAGATTCTTCCCCTGAAAAATTCCGGTATATTCATTTCCGGAAGAAGGCGTCAGGCTGGCAAGGTAGGCATCAATCTGCCGGTCCGAAGATGAGCGGGAGAAATCCTGAGAAAGAGCAGAAAAGTCCAGATCCAAAGCATTGACTCCGTAGTCCACGGACGGTTCTTCTGCAGAAACAGGAGAATCCGGAAGCGGTGCAGCGGCAGACTCAAAAGAGAGCGCAGGCTCAGCAGAGCCGGAAAAGCCCTTGCTCAGATTCAGATTCAGCGCGTCCAGAAGCCCGAAAGCGCGCACGGAACCGTCATAGGAATACTCGGAGGAACGTTTGGCACAGAGGAGCTCAGAGCGGGCATTGAGCACAGAGCTGCAGACAATACAGCAGATAATGAGATCAACCAGAATAAAAAGCGTCCTGCCCCGTTTTCTGGCACGGAGGCTGATTTTTCCGCTGAACAAAAGCATCAGAATGGCAGGGACGTGATACAGTAGAATCATAGGCCAACCGTTCCGAATCAGGGTAACCAGCGTGCTTCCGAAGTTATTGACGACATCGCCGGCTTCTCCGAAAATCATGGCAGGAGACATGAACACGGAATAGGTGTTGTCCGTGAAGTAACCGATCAGGAACCAGACGGTACACAGTTCAAGGAAGAGAAAACCGACCCAGAAGGAGGGCTTCCGCTTCCGAAACAGTGAGCAGACAATATTAAAGAAAAAGCCGTAAGCCAGCGCAATCAGCAAAGCACTGGCGAGTCCCTCGTGGGCCAGACCCATCCCGGAAGTCAGGCGGAGCATGATTTCCAGAAGCACCAGGGACAGAGGCAAAATCAGATACATCAACAGTTTTTTCATAACAACAATTATAGCATATAATTTCATTCTATGGACTTTTATTTTTGAATATGTTATAATCCAAATGTTGGAACGTAAACAGATATGCAGGGTTGGTATATCGGTATTACTTCAGCTTCCCAAGCTGACTAGGCGGGTTCGACTCCCGTACCCTGCTCCATGAAAAAGAGCACTTGATTTTTCAAGTGCTCTTTTGCTGTCTTTTACTGCCGATTGTGTTTCTTCAGATAGCGGGCTCTTTGCCGTGACTGAACAATGTCCTCTGTTTTTTCAACCAGCTGGGGAATAATGATATCTTTCAGCTGACGATTGCTGAAGACCAGCTTTCGAATCAGCGTTGCCACTGCAAGAATAAACGGAGAAAGAAGACAGATTGCGGAAACCAGGGAAAGGGAAGCAACCTGATTCTCCGTATACCTGGCAGCGTTTTCCCAGTAGGGATAGGGAACTCCGGAGGAAATAGCTCTCGCTGCAAAATTTCTGGCAATGGAAGCCAGATGCGCCAGCTGAAAACGCTGAGAATTTACGACAACGTCTTTTTCCTTGACAGGGAACTTCTCATTGACGATGTTCAGAGCAAAATTCTTTACAGGATCCGGCATCACGACTTCATAACAGCTCACAGAAGGAAGAGCGGCGGTATCCTCAGCTCCGGAGGCGGCCAGAAGAACGCTTCGGTAGGCATCAAAGTTCATGAAAAGACCCATATCCGCAGTATATGCTTTGCGGCTTGCCTTGTCCGATTCCCGTTCGACGACGCCGGCAACGGTAAAGGTGCCTTCGCCTACCTTCATCTGCATACCCGCTACGTCGGAGCTGCCGAACAGAAACCAGGCCAGTTCCTCATCAAGAACGACCTGTGCCCGGTTGGCGTCCGATTCGGAAATATAATGCCCGGAAATCAGAGAAAGCGGGTGAAAGTCAAAGAAGCTTCCGCCGACTGCCGTTACAGGAACCGTTCCGGTTGCTTTCTCCGAGGTAACGCTGACACTGCCCTCGCAGGACCAGGCATCGTGAAAAGGAATGTTGGCGGTGTCAATCGATGCGCTTTCAAACTGCTTCATCATCTCGTTCCGGAAGGAATTGATGTTTTCCGGACCCAGGGATGCGGAAGCGGGGAGATAGACGCTCAGCTGCGCATATTCCGCCTCACTGTCACCCTTCCAGCGTTCCCAGGCATACTGGGAATCCAGCATTCCGACCTTATGAACGCAGACCAGGATGCAGATTGCGCTGATGACAAGCAGAATGATGCAGCGCAGTATGTAGAGGAACAGGAGCTCCTTGTTTTCTTTCAGCTTACCCATTGTCCGCCATTCTGACCTGATCACCGCTCTTGATCGGAGCGGAGGAGGTGGTGATAACGAAGTCACCGTAGCTCAGGTCGCAGGAAAGTGCTGTGTTGTCATCGTCGGAAGCGAGAATTTCCACGGGAACACGCTTTGCAAAATACCGGTTGCCCAGCGCGGAATTCTTGGCATTGACGGCAAGAACAAAGGTCCCGTTGGAATCCGTGCGCACAGCACTGTTGGGTACAATGATGTCATAACCGGCACTCTTTTTGCCGATGGAAACGGTCAGCTCGGAACCGTTGTTTACATCACCCTCCAGTGTGCAGGTGACCAGCTTCTTGTTCTGCGGCTCCTTGGGATCTGCCTTGATGGAAGTGACCGTGGCAGTGATTTCGCTGCCCCAGTAATAATTGGAAACAGAGGCGGTATCACCGACTTTGATGCGCTTCGCCTGATCGTTGGTGCAGGAAAAGCTCATGGAATACCCCAGATCCGGCACTTCAATGACGCAGAGCACCTGATCTTTCTGAATCTTGGAGCCGGGAGAGGTGGAAATGGAAGTGACAGTTCCGCCGACAGGCGCCGTCACGGCGTTTTCCTCTCCGCCCTGGAGCTCAGCAACCTTCTTTTCCGCTTTTTCTATACGATTTTGGAGTTC
>JAZLHH010000112.1:0-21275 GCA_045616745.1 Candidatus Limivicinus sp.
GTAGGGGGTGAAATAAGAAAAGAACCGTAATCCGATACCTTGTATCAAAATTACGGTTCTTTTATGGTGCGAGAGATGAGACTTGAACTCACACGTCGGTTGACACACGCCCCTCAAACGTGCCTGTCTACCTATTCCAGCACTCTCGCAAGCGCTCGATTATTATATCAAATAACACGGGTTTGTCAAGTAACTTTTCTGCTTAAAATTTAAATTCTGTATGAAACTGCTTCGCTGCGCAGATCGTGAATAAAATAGAAGATTACAAGTATCAGAGCAAAGATGATTGCCGCGGCTCCCCGGTCATTTGTCAGATAGATGGCTCCTAAGGGGATATAGTATGTTTTCAGATAGGCGAGGTAACAGATGAGAGAAGCAAACTGCTGACATATGGCAGCAAAGGCCAGAGAAATTCTCCATAGATTGTCTGATGAGCAGAAGAGGATGACCAGCATAATATCGGCGGCAAAGAAATACCGATCATGCATGTGGGGGAGAAGAAAGGGAATGAGAATGACCGTCAGACAGGCCAAGATGAGAACCCTGCGGGGGTTCAGACGATTTCTCAGAATAAAGGAAACGGTAAAGATCAGAAGCATAACGACAACTGCAGAGATGATGGAACCGTTTCCTCCGGTAAGGGCATTAAGAGCAGGTGCATTGTAGTTGGGTGCGCTTCCCACAGTACCGAGCTGGTCGAAGTATAAGGTGATGGCGGAAAGAAGCGGTCTGCCAATCAGACAGGCAGGGATAATCAGAATAAAATAAGCAAGAGGGAATACCAGGAAATGTTCCGGTTTATATTTTCGGAAAATCAGAAGAATGATGCAGACGGGAAGAATGAATACGGCCTGAAGCTTGAAACCGAAGCTGAGAGCAAAGCAAACCATGGAAAGAACCGGTCGGTCATCCATTGCATAATAGATGCCTGCAATTCCCAGCGCAACATAGATGGAATCGCACTGAGCCCAGACAGAACTGTTGATAATAACCGTAGGTAAAAACAGAACCGTGAAAAAGCATATGCGGGAAAATACGCTGTTTGCTCCGCATTTTTCTGCAACCTTCATAGAATAATAGGCCAGAAGAAAGTCAAAAATACAGCTCAGAGTTTTAATCAGATACAGATCTTTTACAGGAAGATATGAGAAGGCGGCGATGAAATAAAGATAAGGGATGTTATAGTTGCCGACGCTGAACTTCAATGCGGCAAAACCGCCGTTCTGCCGGAAAAAATCAACCCACTTTGTAAGAAAATCCAGATAATCGGGAGTCTCATAGGTAAAAAACGAAATACGTATGATAATTGCTCCGATCAGCAGGAAAAGATCAGGAATTTTTCGCTTCTGTTCCATCATGAAAATACCTACAAAAAAAGCCGGGAAAAACCCGGACAGACTTCAAAAAAATCTTGACTTGTCACATGAAAAAAGGTAAAATAACTTGCTATGTTTGGAAACTGGGGAACACTCCCCACTCTCATAACACGTTTATTATAACATGAACGTCCGGCCAATTCAATGTGCTTTTTCAGAATTTTTCAACGTACCCGGGCGTTCGGAAGGGAATATATATGCCAAAAGATGTTCTTTATGGCAAGACCCTGCGTAAGAGTTTTGCCAGAACTCCTGAGATTATGGACATGCCTAATCTGCTGGAGATTCAGAAAGACTCCTATTCCTGGTTCATCGAGAAGGGACTTCAGGAAGTATTCAAGGATGTCGGGACGATTAATGACTATTCCGGTAACCTTGAACTCAGCTTTATTGATTATTCAATAAAGCCGGAAGAAGCCAAGTACTCGGAAGAGGAATGCAAGTCTCGTGATGCAACGTATGCAGCACCTTTGAAGGTCCGTGTCCGTCTTCGCAACAAGGAAACGGAAGAGATTAAGGAACAGGAAATCTTTATGGGAGATTTCCCGCTCATGACTCCCGGCGGGACCTTCGTCATTAACGGCGCAGAGCGTGTCATTGTATCCCAGATTGTCAGAAGCCCCGGTGCTTACTTCGATAAGGAAGTAGACAAGTCAATGATGAGCATCTATACCTCTCAGATTATTCCTTATCATGGTGCATGGCTGGAATATGAGACGGATGCTTCCGATATGTTCAATGTCCGTATTGACAAAAACCGCAAGCTTCCGATTACCTGGCTTTTGAAGTCTTTTGGCGCTTACAAGAGCGAAGAACCTTCCACCTGGCTTTCCTGTGTAGAGAATCCCGTAGCCGGTGCGGTTACCAATGCATCCCTCAAAGAGATTTTCGGTGCAGATGAGCGTATCACATCCACTCTTGACAGAGACACTGCCGAGACGCGCGAAGAGTGCCTGATTGAAATTTACAGAAAGCTTCGTCCCGGTGATCCTCCGACGGTGGAATCTGCAGAAACCCTTCTGGAAGGCCTGTTTTATGACAACAGGCGCTATGAGATTGCAGATGTCGGCAGATATAAATTCAATAAAAAGCTGGCACTGTATCCCCGTATTTCCGGAATGAAGCTGGCAGAGCCGGTAGCAGATCCTTTTACCGGTGAGATTCTTGCAGAAGCAGGCGAAGTCCTTTCCAAGGACAAGGCATATGAAATTTCCGAATCCGGCGTCCGTGCAGTTTTTGTTGACCTTGAAGGCAAAATCGTCAAGGTGTTCAACAATGGTATGGTGGATCTGGATAAGTACGGATTTGGCTTTGACAAGAAGGAACTTGGCATCAAGGAAAGAGTTCGCGGAATCGTTCTTGACAGTCTGATTGAACAGGCTGCCGGTAATATGGATACGCTGAAGCAGCTGATAAAGGACAATGCAGAAGTCCTTGTTCCCCGTCATATTGTCGCCGATGATATTTTTGCATCCGTAAACTATCTGAACTGCCTGGCCAACGATATGGGTACTGCCGATGATATCGACCACCTGGGAAACAGGCGCGTACGTCGTGTCGGCGAACTCCTCCAGAATCAGTTCCGCATCGGTTTTTCCAGAATGGAGCGTGTGATTCGCGAAAGAATGACGCTGCAGGATCTGGACATCATTACCCCGCAGTCCCTGATTAACATCAGGCCTGTTACTGCTGCTATTAAGGAATTCTTCGGATCTTCACCGCTGAGCCAGTTTATGGATCAGACGAACCCACTGTCGGAGCTTACGCATAAGCGCCGCATCTCTGCTCTTGGTCCCGGCGGTCTGAGCCGTGAAAGAGCATCCTTTGACGTTCGAGACGTTCACTACAGCCATTACGGCCGTCTGTGCCCGATTGAAACGCCGGAAGGCCCCAACATCGGTCTGATTTCCTATCTGGCATCCTATGCGCGCGCCAATGAATACGGTTTTCTGATAGCTCCGTTCCGCAAGGTCGAAGATTGCCGGATAACCGATGTGATTGAATACATGTCCGCAGACAGGGAAGATGAATTCAAGGTTGCACAGGCTTCCGAGCCTGTTGACGAAGAAGGCAGATTTATCAACAAGCGTATTACCTGCCGTCATCGTAACGATACCATTGAAGTCAATGCTGCAGAAGTGGATTATATCGACGTTTCCCCCAAAATGATGGTCTCTATAGCTACGGCTATGATTCCGTTCCTGGAGAATGACGACGCGAACCGTGCTTTGATGGGTGCAAACATGCAGCGTCAGGCAGTTCCCCTCATGACAACGCAGGCACCGATTGTTGCGACGGGTATTGAGCATAAATGTGCAGTGGACTCCGGCGTTTGTGTTATTGCAGAAGATGACGGTAAAGTGGTATCTTCCGATGCCAATTTTGTCAGAGTTCAGTATGATAATCTCGGCTTCAAGGTTTACAAGCTGATTAAGTTTGCCCGGAGCAACCAGGGGACATGCATTAACCAGCGTCCCATTGTTTCTGCCGGTGATGAAGTCCGTAAGGGTGACGTGCTGGCTGATGGTCCTTCCACTTCGGAAGGTGAGCTGGCTCTCGGAAAGAATATCCTTGTCGGCTATATGAACTGGGAAGGCTATAACTACGAAGACGCAATTCTTCTGAATGAACGCCTCGTCATGGAGGACGTATTTACATCCATCCATGTTGAAGAATATGAATGCGACTCTCGCGATACCAAGCTCGGACCCGAAGAAATTACCAGAGACATCCCCGGCGTCGGCGAAGATGCTCTCCGCTATCTGGACGAACGCGGAATCATCATGGTCGGTGCAGAAGTGACCTCCGGAGATATTCTTGTCGGTAAGGTTACACCGAAAGGTGAAACAGATCTGACGGCAGAAGAGCGTCTGCTCCGTGCTATTTTCGGAGAAAAGGCACGCGAAGTTCGTGATACCTCACTGAAGGTTCCCCATGGTGAAAGCGGAATCGTCGTTGATGTCAAAGTATTCTTCCGTGCAAACGGTGATGAAATGAACCCCGGTGTCAATCAGGTCGTCCGAGTATACATTGCGCAGAAGCGTAAGATATCTGTCGGCGATAAGATGGCTGGCCGTCACGGTAACAAGGGTGTTGTCTCCCGTATTCTTCCACGGGAAGATATGCCGTATCTGCCGGACGGAAGACCTCTTGATATTGTTTTGAACCCCCTGGGCGTTCCTTCTCGTATGAATATCGGTCAGGTTCTGGAAGTTCACCTTGGCTATGCAGCACAGGCTCTTGGCTGGAAGGTTGCCACTCCGATTTTCAATGGCGCTAATGAATCTACCATTCGCGAAACATTGAAGCAGGCTGGCCTTCGTGAAGACGGCAAGAGTGAAATGTATGATGGCCGTACCGGTGAAAAGTTTGATAATGACGTCACTGTCGGCTGGGTTTACTTCCTGAAGCTGCATCATCTCGTAGATGACAAGATTCACGCCCGCAGCACAGGCCCCTACAGTCTTGTTACACAGCAGCCTTTGGGCGGCAAAGCACAGTTCGGCGGACAGCGTTTCGGTGAAATGGAAGTCTGGGCACTGGAAGCTTACGGCGCTGCTTATACTTTGCAGGAAATCCTGACAGTTAAGTCTGACGATGTCACCGGCCGTGTGAAGACTTATGAGGCAATCGTAAAGGGAAATAACATCCCGCATCCCGGCATTCCGGAAGCATTCAAGGTTCTGGTGAAGGAACTCCAGTCTCTCTGCCTTGATGTTACGCTTCTGAATGACAAGGGCGAGATGGTTGAGCTGAAAGACGACGAGGACGACGATTTAGGTACCGTATATGTAGAGGACGAACTGTTCTCTTCGGATGCCGAAATTGAAGCCGAAGGTTATTCCATTGAGGATACTCCGGAAGAGGAACTCCTGGATGACTATAATGATAACGCAGAGGAGGATATGTAATTATGGCATATGCACCTTTTGATTCCATAAAAATCGGTCTTGCTTCACCGGAACAGATCCTCTCCTGGTCTTACGGCGAAGTCAAAAAGCCGGAAACGATTAACTACAGAACCTTAAAGCCGGAACGTGACGGCCTTTTCTGCGAGCGTATTTTCGGGCCCACCAAGGACTGGGAATGCCATTGCGGAAAGTATAAGAAAATCCGCTATAAAGGGAAAATCTGCGATCGTTGCGGTGTAGAGGTAACTAAGAGCAAGGTTCGTCGTGAGCGAATGGGCCATATTGAACTTGCGGCTCCTGTTTCTCACATCTGGTACTTCAAGGGCATCCCGTCCAGAATCGGTCTGATGTTGGATATGACGCCTCGTCAGCTGGAAAAGGTCCTGTACTTCGCCAACTACATTGTAATCGATCCGGGCGATACGCCTTTGGAGAAGTGCCAGCTGCTCACAGAACGTGAGTATCGTGACATGCGTGAGAAATATGAAGACGACTTCAGCGCCGGGATTGGCGCAGAAGCAATTCGCGAGCTTCTTGCTATGATTGATCTGGACGCTCTTTCTGCGGATCTTCACGAACAGCTGAGCAATGCCAGCGGCCAGAAAAAAGCAAAAATCGTCAAGCGTATCGAATGCGTTGAGTCCTTCCGCAGCTCCGGCAACCGGCCTGAGTGGATGATCATTACGGTCCTTCCTGTCATTCCTCCCGAAATCCGTCCCATGGTTCAGCTGGACGGCGGCAGATTTGCCACATCGGATCTGAATGACCTTTACAGAAGAGTTATCAACCGCAACAACCGTCTGAAGAGACTGCAGCAGCTGAATGCTCCGGACATTATTGTCCGCAATGAAAAACGCATGCTTCAGGAAGCTGTTGACTCTCTGATAGACAACGGGCGCAGAGGCCGTGCCGTAACGGGAGCGAATGCAAGAGCGCTGAAGTCCCTGTCTGACATGCTGAAAGGCAAGCAGGGAAGATTCCGTCAGAACCTTCTTGGAAAGCGTGTTGACTATTCCGGCCGTTCCGTTATTGTTGTCGGTCCTGACCTGAAGATTTATCAGTGCGGTGTTCCCAAGGAAATGGCAATTGAGCTGTTCCGTCCCTTCGTAATGAAGAAACTGGTGGAAGACGGGATCGCGAATAATATCAAATCTGCTAAGAAGATGGTAGACAAGCAGCGCACTGAAGTATGGGATGCTTTGGAATATGTGATTAAAGACCATCCTGTGCTCCTCAACCGTGCGCCCACGCTTCACCGCCTCGGAATTCAGGCTTTTGAGCCGATTCTTGTGGAAGGAAGAGCTCTCAGACTCCATCCTCTGGTATGTACAGCATATAATGCAGACTTCGACGGGGACCAGATGGCAATCCACGTGCCGTTGAGTGCTGAGGCACAGGCAGAAGCCAGAATCCTGATGCTTTCTGCAAACAACCTGCTTCGTCCGCAGGACGGTCATCCTGTTACTGTTCCCACACAGGACATGATTCTCGGTTCGTATTACCTCACGATGCTCAGAATCGGTTCTGCCGAAAAGGGTGCGGAAGAGATGATTATTACTGATTCCGGTGATACGGAATTCCAGATCGGAGAATTGGTTGACGGTGACAGGATTTACGAAGTCAACAAGGCTTTGACAGAAGAAGGCAAGAAGCCCTGCACATACACTTCCAAGCTGATTTACCGCGATGCCAATGAAGCCATTATGGCCTATAATGAAGGCTATGTCGGACTCCACGCGCCAATCAGACTTCGTGTTACCAAGACAATCGGCGGTGTAGAGCAGAGCAAAATCATTGATACTACGGTCGGTCGTATCATTTATAATGAGCCGATCCCTCAGGATTTGGGCTATGTTGACAGAACGGATCCCGAACATATGTTTGATCAGGAAATTTCCTTCCAGGTCGGCAAGAAGCAGTTGGGCACCATCATTGACAAGTGCATTCAGAAACATGGCTTTACGATTTCTGCAGAGGTTTTGGACTCCATCAAGGCTCTTGGATATAAATACTCGACCAAGGGTGCCATCACGATTTCTGTTGCGGATATGACGGTTCCTGATACCAAGCGCCGGATGATTTCTGAAACGGAAGAGGAAGTTGTCAATATTGAAAAGCAGTATAAACGCGGTTTCATTACTGATGATGAGCGTTATCGTCTGGTGGTTTCCGAGTGGGAAAAGACGACCAAGGAAGTTACCGATGCCCTGAGCAACTGTCTGGATGAGTATAACCCGATTTATATGATGGCAAACTCCGGCGCCCGTGGTTCCATGAACCAGATTCGTCAGCTGGCCGGTATGCGTGGTCTGATGGCCAACACTTCCGGTAAAACCATTGAAATCCCGATTAAATCCAACTTCCGTGAAGGCCTTTCCGTTCTGGAGTACTTCATTTCTACAAGAGGTGCTCGTAAAGGTATGGCGGATACGGCTCTCCGTACTGCTGACTCCGGTTATCTGACAAGAAGAATGGTAGACGTCTGCCAGGATGTGATTATCAGAGTCCCTGACTGCGGCACAGCAGAAGGAGTCTGGGCATCTGCTGTCTACGACAGAGGACAGCTTGTTGAAGATTTCGGTACTGCAATTCACGGCAGATTCCCGGCAGCACCTATTGTTGATGAATCTACCGGTGAGGTGCTCTTTGATACCGACCATATGCTGATGCCGGATGATGCCAAGATTCTGGAGGCACATGGAATCAGCAAAGTGTTTATTCGCTCGGTCCTTACCTGTGAGGCCAAGATTGGTGTATGTGCAAAGTGCTACGGAATCAACCTGGCAACAGGAATGCCTGTGAACGCCGGCGAAGCTGTTGGTGTTATTGCTGCACAGTCTATCGGTGAGCCCGGTACGCAGCTTACCATGCGTACGTTCCATACCGGTGGTGTTGCCGGTGACGATATCACGCAGGGTCTTCCTCGTGTTGAAGAATTGTTTGAGGCCAGAAGACCCAAGAAGATGGCAATCCTTTCCGAGATTTCCGGTACGATTAAAATCGAAGAGGCAAAGAAGGGCGTTATGTACGCCATCAATGTCATCGGAGAAGGCGAAGACGCAGAGACCAAAGTGTATACGGTTCCTCATTCCGCAGGAATTCTTGTTCATACCGATGATCATGTTGACAAAGGGCAGGAGCTCACCTCCGGTGCCTTGAATCCCCACGATGTATTGGCGATTCGTGGCATTGATGACGATCAGTATGGCCGTCAGGGTGTTCGTTCTTACATTACCAGCGAAGTCCAGAAGGTTTACCGTCAGCAAGGTGTTGATATCAACGATAAGCACATTGAAGTTATTGTCCGCCAGATGATGCGAAAGGTCCGCGTTGACGAATCCGGCGATACGAATCTCCTTTCCGGTTCAGAAGTTGATCTTTCTGTTTTGAAGTCTGCAAATGCTGCTTTGGAAGAAGGAAAGACACCTGCAACCTATACGCAGCTGCTCAAGGGAATTACCAAAGCTTCTCTCGGTACAGACAGCTGGATGTCTGCAGCCTCTTTCCAGGAGACGACCAAGGTTCTCACAGATGCAGCAATCAAGGGCAAGGAAGACCATCTCATCGGATTGAAGGAAAATGTAATTATCGGTAAACTGATTCCTGCCGGTACCGGCTTGCAGATGTATCGTGATTTCGAGGAAGAAACGGACGAGTCCATTGCATCTACTGCCGAATATGTTGACCTGAGCAAACTGGTTTCCAAAACCAACGCACTGTAAAATAAAAAGCAGACTCCTTTTAGAGTCTGCTTTTTGAACCAAAGAGATTCAGGAATAGCGCTGATCCATTTTTTCCAGAAAGCGCCGGATATCGATAATACAGCGCTTATGTGTTCCTTCACCGATTTTCTCGACACCGGAATATGCAGTTACTTTAAATGTGAGCATGCGGCGGTCGATTTCCGTCAGTTCAGTTTCTGCCCATACTTTCTGCCCAATCGGAGTGGAAGCAATATGAGAAACATCCAGATAGGTTCCAACGCTTTGCTGGCCCTCTTCCAGGTAGGGAGTGACAGAATCTGCTGCGGCCTTTTCAATCAGTGCAATCATGGAAGGAGTGGAAAATACATTCAATGCGCCGCTTCCTACAGTGAATGCGCAGTTTTCTTTGGATACAATTGTTTCGGAATATCCTTTGATTCCGGGTTCCATTTTCATCACCTCTGCAGTATTATAACAACAGAACAAAAAAAATAATACTTCTATGTAACGTTTTTTTATTTATCGCGTATTACGTGGTGAAAGGGTTGAGAAAGAACCCTTAAAAAAGAAAATTATTTTATATTATGGAGGATAAAAAAATGTTAGAAAACATCCAGGCTCTCAATGAGAACGACGTCAAGAGTGTAAACGGCGGAGCTTACAACGGACCTTGCTTCATTTACGTAATCAAGCCGGGCGATTGCCTTTCAGTACTCGCACAGCGTTACCACACCACAGTGAAGATTCTTTGCGAACTGAACAACATCAGCAATCCCAACCTGATTTACGCAGGCAACAAGCTCCTCATTCCTTACGTTCAGTAATCATAATAGCGAAAAGAAGGAAGCTCAATTCGAGCTTCCTTCTTTTTTTGCCGGGAAAACAGGATTCATTTTCCCATTTCCGTTGTATTATGATATAATATTCAAAAACGGAAAGGAATACATCAATGGATAAAAAGCCGTCTTTAAAAATTCCGATCCTCTGGATGGTTGTAGCTCTGCTTTGGGTGGTATGTCTGGTGAAAGACAAAATAACGGGGAACAGTGCCATGATGTCGTGGCATCTGATTGCCTTGTGTTTTTCATTGTCTGCGGGAATTGCTGCCCTGATCCGTTATTTTAAAATCAGAAAGTCATAAAAAACTGCAGGGATTGACATGAGGGAAAAGCGAACGGAATGGATTGATATTGCGAAGTTCATTGGCATTATTTCGATAATGGCAATGCATTCCGATGCCCGTACGAAGCCGTTGGACCTGTTTACCGCGCCGTATTTTCTGAATATTTTTTATTTTGCTTCCGGATATGTTTACCGAACCGGGGAACAGTTTTCCGATTTTATAAGGAAGAAAACGAAAACCTTGCTTCTGCCGTGGCTGATTTTTGGATTGTTTATTGTTCTCTCATCCCATGTGTTTTCATTCAATGAGCATAGCGATCTGCTGACGGAACTGAAGTGGTTCTTTGTTCAGATTCGAAACAGAGATGACCATATGTGGTTCCTCTCAACGCTTTTTCTGGCATTTATTCCGTTTTACCTTTTCGCAGAGAAAAGCGACGGTTCGGTCAGGTCTTTGCTGCTGCCCTTCATGCTGGCAATAGGCAGCACGGGTTTTTCCTATCTGGCCCCCAATTCGATATTTCCCTGGAATGTAAAAGACATGCCGTCGGCACTTCCCTGGCATCTGGAACTGATTTTCCCGGCAATGTTTTTCATGGCAGCGGGTTATGTTTTTCGCCGGAGCCTGGAATTAAAGTTCGATGCGCTCAACACCCCCAAAAACAGGTGGATTCTTTACGGTACTTACCTTGCTGTTCTTGCGGTAATGATTGCCGTATGGGATCGGCTGGATGCCGGAAGCTCTGCAATAATTTTATATCTGCGCTCTTTTATCGGAGTCGCTGCTGTCATTGCCCTGAGTAAAACCGTCAGAATGAATCGGTTCATCTCCTTTGTCGGTCGCAATACGATTGTCTATTATGCGCTGAACGGAAAGATGGAGAGCCTTCTTCAGGTTGTTTTGCGAAAGATCATGGGGAATCTCTACCCGTTGCTGCTGTCAAACCAGGCGGTCTCTTCCGTATTTGCTGTTGTCATTTCGCTGATTACCGCAGTGCTTCTGATTATCCCTGCCTATATCATTAACCGCTGGTTTCCGTTTGTTTTGGGGAGAACGAAACCGTCTCCAAAAACAGAATAAGATTGGGAGTTATATTCCGGATGATGAACGACTCGCTTAAGTCTGGTGTTGTTCTGGCTTTCATTGCAATCCTGGTTCTGGTATTGGCTGTTTTTCTTCCCTGGGGTGAATCCTGGGCAAATAATCGCTTACAGGAAGGCTTATATGAAAGCGGAACAGCATACCTTGATCAGGAGCAGTATGAAGAGGCGGCTTCTGCTTTTCAGCAGCTGGGGGACTACCGGGATTCGGCTTCTCTGAAGCAGACGGCTGAAAAAGGGCTGGCATATCAGCGGGCGGAAGCATTGAGAAACGAAGGGCTGTTTTTTGAAGCTTCGGATGCTTTTCTGGCCATTTCCGAATTCAAAGACAGCAGCTCTATGGCGGAACAGTGCATACAGGATGCATATGATCAGGCAGTGGGTCTTCTTTGGCAATGTAAGTTTGAAGAGTCGGAATCGCTGTTTTCACAGTTGGGGGACTACCGGGATGCTGCCGAGAAAAGACAGTACTGTCAATACCGCATCGACTGTGCCCGTGAACCGATGGAAAGAAAGCTGACCGGAGACGGCTGGCTTTGTGCTTCTTTTCCGGGCGGGAACCTGTATTGCAATGATAAAGCCTATTTTTTTGTACCGCTGGAGTGCAACAGTGAAACGAAGTTTATCGTCTATTATGCCGGCGGAGCCGGTGAAGACATTTTAAGCATCAATCTCCAGTATGTCTGGGCATATTACGGAGAGTACTGCCCGAATGCCGTCATCATTATGTTCCGGGAATCCGGATTGCTGCATATGCAGAAAATCAATGAACTTGCCATGGATTACATTCGGCAGTTAGAACTGGAATGCGGAATTGTTGCTCGCGATTTAACGGTAATCGGGTCCAGCAACGGAGGCTTTACCGCTCTCAGAGCCGGAGTGCAGCTGCATACCACCGGAGGATATCACATAAAAAATGTTCTTACCATGGACACGGGGAACGAATGGATTGAAATTACCGGCAGAGATAATCTGACGGACGAAGAGTGTGAAATTCTTGCCGAGCAGGGAACAAAGCTGTATTTATTTGAACAGGACGGCGTCGGAATGAACAAAGAGCCGATAGCCAATCTTGTAAATCACGGAGCAGACGTAACAGTTGTGGAATGCAAAAATGACGACCACAACAGGATTTCTGTGAACATGTATCGGGAAAATGTATTCGGATGGGCAATCGGGGAATATGCGAATCTGAATGCGGAAGAGTATAAGCTGATTCCGCTCAGCCCTGAAGGCTGATCGGCGGCGGTCGATGCCGTCGCTGAATATTTCTTTACAATCTTCTGTAACATTTATTAAACCAGTGCGTATTACGAAACGGACCAAACGGAAAGCTCTGCTGCCGTATTCGGAGTGCGAGAAGAGCTCGAGAGGGCTCTTTTTTTATTCCTATTTCGGCAAACAGGGTGTATACTGTAAATTAGGTGTATTGTGCAAAGGAAGAAGTGTGATAAAAACGCCATGGAAAAATCGATTATTGTCAAAGCAGTTTTGTCAAATCATGATACGGTCATGAAATTCATAGAACAGACGCTGGAAGAGCTGGATTGCCCGATCAAAGAACAGATGATGATCAGTGTGGCTTCGGATGAGTGGATTGCCAACATTTGCGGATATGCTTATGAAAATGAGCCGGGGGAATTGAAAGCCGTGATTTCTTCTGTGAATGACCCAAAGGGGGTCCGATTGGTTTTCTCTGATCAGGGAACTCCGTTTGACCCTATGGCTCGTGAAGACCCAAATATCAATCTCGGGATAGACGAGCGGCAGATTGGCGGTCTCGGTATTTTCATGATCAAGAAAACCATGGATAAAGTGAACTATGAATACAGAGACGGCAGCAATATCCTGACTATGGAAAAGTATTTTTAAGGAGGACGCTACATGAGCAATAAAAAAGAGACGGAAGAGACCCGCGGAATGGAGAGCACTCTGTTTCGCTCAAAAAGTCTGGAAAGAATTACATCCCCGGATGATCTTGACGATTATGTCAGAGTGGCGAATCCCGGTGTTTGGATTTTGCTGATCGCGATTGTGATTTTGCTCGTCGGGTTTATTGTCTGGGGCGTTTTTGCAGATCTGGAAACGACGGTTCCGGCCATCGTTCACACGGATATGGATATCACCAACTGCTACATTCGCGAAAACTATATAGAAGACGGCAGCGTACACACTGGCATGACAGTCAGATGCATGGATGAGGAATACACAATTTCAGCGATTGATGATCAGGCGCTCCTGGCGGAGGAAGTTCTTTCGAGCTATGAGATTCATCTTGGAGAGTTCACTGACGGTGAGTGGATTCATTCCGCTGCACTCGACCGAAATGCGCAGCCGGGAGTTCATGAAGCAGTGATTGTGATTGATTCTGTCTCTCCGATTTCCTTTATTTTGAAAAACTGAGGTTTTGCAGATGGCTGATACAAAGAAAATTAAACAGCCAACCAAGGGAAGCAAGACGGCAAAGACGCCGGTCGTGATGCAGATGGAAGCGCTGGAGTGCGGGGCAGCCTGCCTGGCAATGGTGCTTGCGTATTATGAAAAATGGCTTCCTTTGGAACAGGTGAGACTTGACTGCGGTGTTTCCAGAGACGGTTCCAATGCAGGAAATGTGTTGAAAGCGGCAAGAAGTTATGGCCTGGTGGCGGAAGGCTACAAGCTGGAACCGGAGGAATTGAAGCAATACGGGCAATATCCCTGCATCATTCACTGGAATTTCAACCATTTTGTGGTCCTTTGCGGTTTCAAAAAGAATAAAGCCGTGATAAATGATCCGGGCAGAGGAACTGTTCTGGTGGATATGGAAACATTTGACCAGAGCTTTACGGGAATCTGTCTTATGTTTGAGCCGTCTGAGAGCTTTGCGCCCGGCGGAAAACGGAAAAGCGTTCTGGAATACGCAAAGAAAAGGCTGAAGGGGACGGGAATCGCCATCGCCTTTGTGGTCATTACTACGCTGATTGCAGCGTTGATTGATATCATTAATGCGGGATATACCCGAGTATTTCTGGATCGCCTTATCACGGGGCGGAACCCGGATTGGACAGTTCCGTTCCTCGTCGGAATCAGCGGTCTGGCGGCCATTCAGATTATTGCCGAGTGTATCAACAGCATTTACTCTCTGCGGCTGAACGGAAAGCTTGCCATTGTCGGTTCTTCTACCTACATGTGGAAAGTCCTGCGCATGCCAATTGAATTTTTCTCTCAGAGAATGGCGGGAGATATTCAGCAGAGGCAGAGCACCAATGCCAGCATCGCAGAAAATCTGGTAAACACCTTTGCTCCGCTGTTTTTGAATGCCGTCATGATGGTATTTTACCTTGTTGTTATGATTCGCTACAGTCTTGCTTTAACCTGCGTGGGTGTTGCCTCCATTCTTATCAACATGGCAGTTGCACGTCTGATTACCAACAAGCGCATCAATATTACCAGAGTGCAGATGAGAGACCAGGGAAAGCTGATCGGTACTACGTCCTCCGGCATTGAAATGATTGAAACTATCAAAGCTTCCGGTGCGGAAAACGGCTTCTTTGAGAAATGGGCCGGACTTCAGGCCGGGGTGAATACGCAGAGAGTGCGATATCTGAAATTGAATCAGATTCTGGGAATCATTCCGGAACTGGTCACGCAGCTGGCCAATGCGACAGTTCTGATGCTGGGTATTTTACTGGTGATTGACGGAAAGTTTACGCCGGGTATGATACTCGCATTTCAGTCGTTTCTCGGAAAGTTCACAGCGCCGGCTTCGACGCTGATTCAGGCGGATCAGCAGCTCCAGGAAATGCGGACGGATATGGAACGGGTGGAAGACGTTATGCAGTATCCCGATGACCCGAATTATAACGATTCCGGCTTGTCTGACAATGCCGAATACAGCAAACTGAGCGGTTCCATAGAACTGAAGAATGTAACTTTCGGTTATTCTCGTCTGGCTGACCCGCTGATTGAAAACTTCTCGATGAAACTGAAACCCGGTCAGAGAGTGGCATTTGTCGGCTCTTCCGGCTGCGGGAAATCCACGATAGCAAAACTGATTTCCGGACTTTACAATCCCTGGAGCGGTGACATTCTGTTCGACGGGAAGCATATCACGGAAATTGACAGGAGTGTGTTTACCGGATCTCTGGCCGTCGTGGATCAGGACATCATTATTTTCCAGGATTCTATTGCCAACAACATCAAAATGTGGGACAACTCCATCGAAGATTTTGAAATGATTCTCGGTGCGAGAGACGCACAGATCCACGAAGATATCATGAAGAGAGACGGAGGTTACAATTACAAGCTGACCGAAGGCGGAAAGGACTTCTCCGGAGGCCAGCGGCAAAGAATCGAAATTGCCCGTGTCCTTTCGCAGGATCCCACAATCATCATTCTGGATGAAGCAACCTCGGCACTGGACGCCAAAACGGAATATGAAGTCGTGAAATCAATCAAAGACAGAGGAATCACCTGTATAGTTGTTGCTCATCGGCTTTCCACTATCAGGGACTGTGATGAAATCATAGTTCTTGATCATGGCGTTGTCGTGGAGCGAGGAACACATGACGAGCTGTACGCAAAAGGCGGTTATTATACACAGCTCGTTACAGATGAATAAGGAGGTACTTCATGAGCTGGTTCAATGATCAAATAAAAGAACGGAAGCTGATGGATGATGAAGTCTTCTCCGATTCTTTCATCAAGATGGCGGGTGCCATCCTGGGGGGGAAGGTTTATACAGCTCTCAGTGACAATAAAATACAGATTAAAGATTCCATCGATGAAATTCTGAAATATTACCATGTCAAAACCAGAGAAATACCGGAAAGTATTTCCGATGTCAATGAACAGCTGGAGTTCCTGCTCCGGCCATACGGTATTATGAGAAGGACAGTTTCTCTGGAAAAGGGATGGTACAGAGATGCTATCGGCGCAATGCTCGCGGTCCGTAAAGAGGACCAGAGGATCGTGGCTATGATTCCCTCCGGCGTCACCGGATATACGTTCCTTGATTTGGAAACCGGAAAACGGGTGAAGGTGAATGCTAAGAACGAATCTCTGTTTGAGAAAGATGCAATAGCATTCTATAAACCGTTTCCTCTGAAAAAACTGGGAATTCCGGATCTGATGGTATATATGGCGGAAACGCTGAAAGCAAGCGATCTGGTGATGTTTTTCTTCATGTCTCTGGCGGTAGTGCTGGTGGGAAAGCTTCTCCCCAAAATTAACAATATTCTCTTTTCCAGTGTTATAGATTCCGGAAGCAGGAGCCTGCTCCTGACGTTAGGTATATTCTTCGTATGCGTAACCGTCAGCAGCAGCCTGATCAGCGCAACCAAGGCGCTGGTATCTGCCAGAATCAACACCAAAATGGATATCGCCGTGGAGGCAGCTACAATGAGCAGAGTGCTCTCGCTGCCGGCAAGCTTCTTCAAACAGTATTCCTCCGGCGAACTTTCCAGCAGAATCGGAAATGTCAGAGCCTTGTGCCAGATGCTGGTATCGTCGATTCTGAGCGTCGGCCTGACATCTCTGTTTTCTCTGGTATATCTGAGCTCTATTTTCCAGTATGCTCCGAAGCTGGTGGTTCCGGCTCTGGTCATTATTCTGATTACCACGGCTTTCTCCATATTCTCTACCATTATGAAAACGAATATTGTCAGAAAGCAGATGGAAATTTCTGCCAAGGAAAGCGGAATGAGCTATTCGCTGATTACGGGAATTCAAAAAATCAAGCTTTCCGGCGCAGAAAAAAGAGCATTTTCCCGCTGGGCGGATCTGTATGCAAAACTGGCGCAGATTATTTACAATCCGCCGACGTATATAAAACTGAATTCCGCAATCGCAATGGGAATCAGTCTTGCCGGAACGATTATTCTGTATGCAAAAGCACTGGAAAGCGGAATTTCCATTGCCAATTACTATTCATTCCTCAGTGCATACGGTATGATTTCCGGCGCATTTGCCGGACTTACCGGTATTGCGCAGACAGTGGCACAGATCAATCCCATCATGGAAATGGTAAAGCCGATTCTGGAAGCGATTCCCGAGATTTCCCAGGATAAACAGGTCGTTACCAGAGTATCCGGTTTGATTGAATTCAATAATGTTTCCTTCCGCTACAATGAATCCATGCCGAATGTAATTGATGACCTGTCCCTGAAAATTCGCCCGGGCGAGTATCTCGCTATCGTCGGCAAGACCGGATGCGGGAAATCAACGCTGGTTCGTCTCCTTCTCGGCTTTGAGACCCCGCAGAGCGGAGCTGTCTATTATGACGGGAAAGATATCAATACCCTGGATCTGAAATCTCTGCGCCGAAAAATCGGAGTTGTCATGCAGGACGGAAAACTGTTTTCCGGGGATGTATTCTCCAATATCGTTATTTCCGCACCCTGGCTGAATCTGAACGATGCCTGGGAAGCAGCGGAGATGTCGGGAATTGCCGATGACATTCGTCGGATGCCAATGGGTATGCATACCCTGATTTCCGAAGGATCCGGCGGTATTTCCGGCGGCCAGAGACAGCGGCTCATGATTGCCCGAGCCATAGCGCCGAAGCCCAAAATACTGATATTCGATGAAGCGACATCCGCGTTGGACAACATTACACAGAAGAAGGTTTCGGAATCTCTGGACAGCCTGAAGTGCACAAGAATCGTAATTGCTCACCGGCTTTCCACAATCAAACACTGCGACAGAATCATTTGCATCGATAAAGGACATATTATCGAAGACGGGACTTACGATGAACTGATTCAAAAAGGCGGATTCTTCGCAGAATTGGTAGAGAGACAGAGAATAAAGACAGAAGATTAAGGACTTCCTATATGCAAAAAACAGGAAAAAGACAGAATTTTATGTATGGCGCCGCAATTTTGACTGCCGGCGTGGTGGTCATGAAGATACTGGGGGCCATATACAAGATTCCGCTCGGCAATATCTTGGGTGACTATGGCTATGGAATTTTCTATGCCACATACAACGTATACAATATCTTCTTCACGCTTTCTACAGCCGGATTGCCGGTAGCTCTTTCCAGAATGATTGCAGAAGCAGATGCCAACGGCAGAGTGCGGCAGGAAGAAAAAACCTTTCGGACGGCATTGGTCACGTTTGCTGCTATCGGGTTGCTTTTCAGCTCCGTCATGTTCCTGGGAAGCGGTTGGCTGGCGGCAAATTATCTGCAGAAGCCTCTCGCTGCGCTCAGCATCCGTACGATGAGCCCCGCCATATTGCTGGTATGTCTGGTTTCGGCATACCGGGGATACTGTCAGGGTAACGGGAATATGATTCCCACTACGATTGATGAAGTTCTGGAAGTATTATTTAAGGTAGTTTCCGGATTGATTATTGCCATGGCTGTGCTGAAAGCCGGGAAAGGACTGCCGGCAGCCAGCGCCGGCGCTATTTTCGGTGTAACAATCGGAGGCGCAGTTTCTCTGCTCTTTATGATTCTGTACCGGAGGCGAAATTACCGATCTTTGTCGGCAGCCTATACTGCGGGAAAAGATCCGAATGACACACCGGAGGATGACGACAAGACGGATTCTTTCTGGACCATCGCCGGGAATATTCTGAAAATCAGTATACCGATAGCGCTGGGAGCCAGCGTTATGGCGATTCTGACGTCTCTGGATCCGGGAATCTGCGCACGCCGTCTGGCGGCGGCCGGCTTTTCGGAGTATGACGCAGATGTTCTCTATGGAGTCTACAGCAAAGCGATTACTCTTTTCAATTTACCGGCAGCGCTGACGCAGCCGCTGACGATTTCCTGCGTTCCCGCAATCGCTGCGGCATTAGCCCTGGGGATTCGGGAAGACTCGGCAAGAGTGTCGGAAGATTCCCTGAGAATAACGGCGGTTCTGGCCATGCCTATGGCCGTCGGCCTTGCGGTGATGTCATACCCGATTATGAAGATTATGTACCCGACGGCGAATGCGGCGGGACCGTCCCTCCTGCGCATTATGGCTATTGCCAGCTTTTTCGTATGCATGGTGCTGATAGAAAATGCAATTCTTCAGGCATCCGGAAAAGAACGCCTCCCAATGTACTCCATGATTTCAGGCAGTCTGGTGAAAATTGCCGTCAACTGGGTTCTGATTGCCAACCCGAAAATCAATATTACGGGAGCACCTGTAGGTACGCTGATCGGATATATCTGGATGTGTGCCATGAATTACTGGTTCATCCGTAAAAAGGTTGGAATAAAACCCAGAATTTCAAAGATCCTGGGGAAGCCCTTCCTTTGCAGTGCGGTTATGGGCATTGCTGCCATAGGCGTCTATTCTCTGATGGCCGCTGTTATCGGTGCTGCGGGAGGATTGAAAATGATTCTTGCAGCCGGTGTTGCCATTCTTGTCGCCGTCGCGGTATATGTAATTGCTGTCAGTATGACGAAAACGGTAACAGATGAAGATGTCAAACTGATTCCGGGCGGCGAGAAAGTCGGGAGAATCCTCAGATTATCCCATTAAATGATTTCAGAAATGCGGTACGCAAAGGTAAGACTTTGCGTACTTTTTACAGTGACAGGAATATTACCAATCAGGTTATGGAGGAAAAATGAGGCTGGACAAGTATCTGAAGGTATCACGATTGATTAAACGGCGGACTGTGGCAAACGAAGCATGCGATGGAGAGTATGTCATGGTGAACGGGAAAAGTGCCAAAGCGGGATATCAGGTCAAAATCGGAGATATCATTGAAATGAATATCGGAAAGAGAACGCTTCGTGTTGAAGTCCTGAACTGCGAAGAAAATGTATCCAAAGCAGAGGCCTCTGCCATGTACCGGGAACTCCCGTAAACTCCCACTAATTTCAAATTAACAGACAATTTTGCTGTAAAAGCCCCCACATGGTGTATATTTTTACACTATATTCATAATTTGTTCACAAATTCCCTCGGTTGATAGTTTACATTATTCCAATCTCAGCCCTATCGAAACGAGGTATGGAATTATTCAAGGAAAAAGAAAACTGGGAATGGTGATAACCGTTCTGGTTCTGTTTTGCCTGACTTCCTGCGCGGCTTCTGTGGAACAATCGGCAGAGAATTCCGATGCAGTTGCGATTGCAGCGGAATATAAGAACCCTGCAAAAACGCCGGAACCGAAGGCGTCTGTTGAGAAACAGATGTGGGATTATATTGTGAAACAATATCATAACCAGTATGCTGCTGCAGCGATGCTGGGCAATTCGGACTTCGAGGCAGCTCTGTGCCCATATCGGACGGAAGGGGACAGGGGACGTACGGCGGATGGCCGGTATCCCTATTCTCTGGAGTATACCGAAAAAGTTGACAGCGGAATCATCGGAAGGGAAACATTTGCCTGTGCCGGACCCGGCGGAGGAGCTTACGGACTTTTCGCCTGGACGAGTGCCGGCAGAAAAGAGGGGCTGTATGATTTTGCAAAAGAGCGCGGGGTATCCGTGTCGGACTGGCAGATGCAGCTGGATTATGCCTACAACGAAATCTCTTCCCGTTATTATGAACTGTACTGTACGTTCCTGACGGCAGAGAGTGTGGAAGAGGCGACAGAGGCGTTCGGTTTTATTTTTGAACGCGGTATCAATATGGAATATTCCATAGGAAGACGGACGGAGATTGCGCAGCAGTACTATGACAGGTATGCAGATGCGGATTTCGACTGTCCATATCAGAAAGGAACCCTGCTGCCGGTAGACGGTTCCTGCGACTATCTGGACAGAGAGTTTGAAAAGGATATCCTGAACTCCAATATCTATGTGTATATGGCGCAGATGGTTCTGCATGAACTGGAATATCTGGAATCAGAGCCCTGCGGATATCTGGGCGAAGAGACGGAAGAAGCCATACGCAGTTTTCAGGAAGATCGGCAGATGGAACCTACCGGCATCCTCGGTCCTGACGTATGGCATGAATTGAATCAATAGAATATTCATAAAAAGAAAGGGGCTGTAGCAAAACAGACCTGAAAAAAGAGAAGCACAAACGGCTGAAAACAGTCGCAAGAGCTTCTCTTTTTTGGTAAAATTAATTTGTGAAGAAAAATAATACCGGAACGAATTATCGCACAACAAACCGGGTTGTGCAACT